>JAUIKA010000061.1 GCA_030430995.1 Alphaproteobacteria bacterium | reverse complement strand
AGATGGTAGGTGGCCTCACTCTTAAGGATGGAAAAATAGCAGAGATGTCTACCGGGGAGGGGAAAACCCTGGTTGCAACGCTACCTGCATATCTAAAAGCATTACATAAGCGCTCTGTTCATATAGTGACTGTAAATGACTATCTTGCTAAAAGGGATGCTACTTGGATGAAGCCAATATATGAAATGCTAGGCATGACTGTGGGTTATATAATAGGCAGTAGCTCACATGAAGAGAGGTTAGAAGCTTACAGGGCTGATGTAACATATATAACAAATAATGAGCTTGGGTTTGATTATCTGCGTGATAACATGAAATATGATTTAAAAGAGAAGGTTCAAAGGGAGTTATTTTTTGTGATAGTGGATGAGGTAGACTCTGTCTTGATAGATGAAGCGAGAACGCCTTTAATTATATCTGGTCCTGTCGATGATAGGTCAGATGTTTATGCAGTGATAGACCAAATTGTGCGTAAATTAGATGAAGATAATATTGAAAAAGATGAGAAATCAAAATCTGTTTATCTAAATGAGCAAGGGATAAATAAAGCAGAAATGCTACTTACAGGAATAGGCCTGATAAAAGAAGGAAGTAGCTTATATGACTTTGAAAATCTAAAATTTACACATTACTTGGAGCAAAGCCTTAAAGCGCATTATATGTTTCATAAAGATGTAGATTACATAAAAAAAGATGGCGCGATTTACATAATTGATGAATTTACAGGGAGAATAATGGATGGTAGGCGTTATTCAGATGGTCTTCACCAAGCTATAGAAGCAAAGGAGAATGTAGATATCCAGAATGAGAACCAAACTTTAGCTTCCATAACATTCCAGAATTATTTTAGGATGTATAATAATATAGCAGGTATGACGGGGACAGCTTCTACTGAAGCTGCTGAATTCCATGAGATATATGGGCTTGATGTTGTCTCTATTCCTACACATAAGAAGGTAGCAAGAATAGACCATGATGATGAAGTTTATGGCAGCCTTGATGATAAGCATAACGCTATAATTGCTACTGTTAAAAGCTGCTGGGAGAGAAAGCAGCCAATGCTCATAGGTACAACAAGCATTGAAAAATCTGAAGAGCTCTCTGCGCTTTTGAGAAAAGAAAGCATACCACATAATACCCTTAATGCTAAGCAGCATGCAAGGGAGGCGCATATAATAGCGCAGGCAGGTAGGCTTGGTGCTATTACTATCGCAACCAATATGGCAGGAAGAGGGACTGATATTAAGCTAGGCGGAAACCCAGATATGATTATTGAGTCCATAGATAAAACTAATCTTAGTGAGAATGAAATTGCACAGTTGAATAAAAAAATTTCTTCAGAGGTATTAGAAGAAAAGAAAAAGGTGGAAGAGCTTGGTGGGCTTTATGTGCTAGGGACAGAACGCCATGAAAGCAGAAGGATAGATAATCAATTCAGGGGGCGCTCAGGCAGGCAGGGTGACCCAGGTGAGACAAAGTCTTTTTTATCTTTAGAGGATGACCTTATAAAATTATTTGCCCCTGAAAAAATTATTTCAATGCTGAGAGCTTTAGGGTTAAAAGATGGTGAGGCCATAAACCATGGGATGATTAACAGAGCGATAGAAAAGGCGCAAGGAAAGGTTGAGTCTTACCATAAAGAGGTAAGAAAAAATATCTTGAAATATGATGATGTAATGAACCAACAACGTAAAATTATCTATAGCCAAAGGGAGGCTTACCTGAAGCAGGATAAATTTGAAGGCATATATAACTCTATGGCAAAAACAACTCTTAGCTCTATTTTTGCAAATAATATTCCTAAGGATAGTCTGCCTGAACAATGGGATATAGAGCATTTATCTTCAGAGATTAAAAATATATTTGCTATAGTTTTTGATTCAAAGCTTTATATGAAGGATAATTTATCTGCTTCTGATATGCTAGATAGAGTATTGAAACTGGTAAATGATAAATATTTAGAGAAGGAAAAGCAATATGCAGCAGATATGCTTAATGAAGCGAGTAAATATATTTTGGTGAGTATATTAGACCATTTATGGAAAGACCATTTACATAGTTTAGACCATATGAGGCAGGGGATTTCCCTCAGAGCTTATGGCCAGAAAGATCCGCTCAGAGAGTATAAAAAAGAATCTTTTGATATGTTTGAAGCTATGCAAAATCAATTAGAGGTGCTTTTTGTACAGAGGATATCACATTTGCAGATAGATATAAAAGCTAATCAAGATATTGATATCAAGAATAAGCAGCAGATACAAGGGAAAGAAACAAGGGATGACCCAGCTTTTAGCAAATATAATTCAGGGAGTGAAGTTACAGCAAAACTTACGCCTAACCTTAAATATGTCAATCCTGAAGATAGAGACCCCAAAGACCCTAGCACATGGGGTAAAATAAGTAGGAATGAACTATGCCCATGCCAGTCTGGTAATAAATATAAATTTTGCCATGGAAAAACTAAGTAATTCATCAGAAGAGAAGATATATACAGTTGGGGAAATATCTTTTTCTATTAAATCTCTTATAGAAGGGTCATATGGCTATATTAGCATAAGAGGTGAAATATCAGGCCTGATGAAAGCTGCTTCTGGGCATGTTTATTTTAATCTGAAAGATTCCAATAGCCTTATAGCTTGCACTTGCTGGAAAGGCGTTGCTGCTAAGATTAATACGCCAATGGAGGATGGTATGGAGGTTATAGTGAGGGGTAAACTTACAGCATATGCTGCTAATTCCAGATATCAATTTAATGTATCTAGCGTTGCTCCTTCAGGGGTGGGTAGCCTAATGAAGCTTCTGCAGGAAAGAAAACAAGAAATGATCAAAAAAGGGATATTTGCAGATGAAAGAAAGAAGCCAATACCTAAATACCCTAAATTAATAGCAGTTATTACATCTGAATCTGGCGCTGTTTTGCATGATATAAAACATAGAGTGCAAGAGCGTTTCCCAATGGATATGTTATTATTTCCTGTTGCGGTTCAAGGTAACAATGCAGCAGGTGAGGTTGCAAATGCAATTAGATATTTTAATAAAATAGAGAGAAAGCCAGATGTTATTATAGTTGCAAGGGGTGGTGGTTCAATAGAGGATTTATGGGCTTTTAATGAGGAAGAGGTAGTTATGGCGGCTTATGCCAGTAGCATAGCTATTATCTCTGCAATAGGGCATGAAACAGATTTTACTTTGTTAGATTTTGTTGCAGACCTTAGGGCGCCTACGCCTACAGCAGCGGCTGAGATGGCAACTCCACTTAAAGATGAGATTATGAATTCTTTAGATTCATCAGAAAAGCTGTTAATATCATATCTTAAGCGATATGTAATAGAAAAGCGTAATATATATAAAGCTTCTAGCGCTGCTCTGGTTCAGGTTAAGGCTTATTTAATGCAGCTCCAGCAAAGAATAGACTTCATTCCTCTCAGCCCAGCTATGATGATAGAGAAGAAGAGGGCAATGCTTTCAGCTGTGCATATACAAAAAGCTACTATGGTTGACAAGATTCAGCAGAAGTCAGAAAAGTTAAAGCATATATATTCAAATATTTTTCGCTCTATCAATATATGCCTTGCTAATAAAAACAGCAGATTTAATATAGCGTTAGAAAAGCTCAGTTCAGGAGATATAACTAAAACTCTACAAAGGGGCTTTAGTATAGTGCGAATAGGAAATAAAGTAATAACTCAAAGCGCGGATGCCAAGCTGGGTGACAGAGTAAAAATACAGCTATATGATAGCAGTTTAGATGCACAGATATATGAGGCTTCTTAATCTTGGTTTATATGGGGTGATATGTAGCTTTGCGCTTGCCCCTTATTTTTTCTTTCCATGTCTTTTAACTATTTCTATATTAATTTACTATATAGCTATAGCAAGTAGGTCTATTGATGCATTTTATTATGGTCTTTCATTTGGGGCAGGATATTTCTTAGGGGGGCTGTATTGGGTTGTATATGCTCTATATGTTTATATAGATACATTTTGGTGGGCGGTGCCCATAGCGCTCACTTTTATGCCTTTATGTTTGGGTATTTCATTTGCTATAGCGGGATATATTACATATAGGCTCAGAAGCTACGGCGTTATTATTGTATTCACTTTAAGCTTATTGTTTTTGGATTGGTTAAGATCTTGGATATTTACGGGATTTCCATGGAACTATATTGGCCATTGCCTCTGCTTTTCATTAGAGATATCCCAGATAGCAAGTATATTTGGAGTTTATGGTATGAGCTTTATAGGAGTTTTTTTGCCTTCAGGGGCATATTTCCTATTTTCTAGAGAATACAAGAAGTTTTATATTCATGTAATAATTAGCATTGTTATAATTACATCAGCTTATTTATATGGTAGCAATAGGCTAGCAAATAATAAAACTCAATATACCAATATATCTGTAGGCATTGTGCAGCCAAGCATAGAGCAAGTTAATAAAAGCAGAGGAGATGTAGTGAAGCGGCATCTTGCTCTATGTGAAGGCAGTAAGCAAGATATAATAATATGGCCAGAAGCTGTTTTTGGCATATATGAGGGGGTAAAAGACAGAGCTTATCAATATCTAGCAAATAAAATAAATGCTAATTTCATTATAGGAGTAGACAGAATAGAGCCGATATCTATTTATACAAGCGCTATTGCTGTGAGCAAAGAGGGCAAAGAGTTGTTTGTTTATGACAAAAAGCATCTAGTGCCATTTGGAGAGTATATGCCAAGTTTTATCCCCATAAAAAAGCTTACGGAAGGTATATTGGATTATAGCAAAGGCGGCACAGAGGATGTATTTTCTATTTCTGGTATTAAGATCCGCCCTCTAATATGCTATGAAGCTATATTTCCTATTTATGAAGAGGTGGATTTAATTGTTAATATAGTAAATGATGCATGGTATAGAACCTCTCCTGGCCCGCATCAGCATTTCCATATTGCACGTCTTCGCGCTATAGAGACAGGAACGCCTATTGTGAGGGCTGCTAACCATGGCATTTCTGCTGTGGTTGATGGCTGCGGCAGAATTATTAAAAGTACAAATTTGAATGAGGTAACTATGATGGAATCTCAATTGCCTGCGAAGAATATTTATGGTACTCTTTACTCAAGATATAAGAATCTTTTATGGATGTTCATTCTGATAATTATAGCCTTTATAAATAAATATATTAAAATATGAAAGATAACTTATTACCATATGTAATTTCCGGGTTTTATGGGTTTACATTAGAGTGTGAGGGTACAAAAAGAATAATAGAAGACATCAAAAAAGGGCTTAAGGGGGTTATCTTGATGTCTTGGAATAACAAGTCAGAAGAGCAGATGTGGCATTTGATACAAGAGTTTAAAAAGCATAATCCTAGCCTTGTTATAACTGTTGACCATGAAGGTGGGCTTGTAAATTTTGATAGGAAATTTGATTCCAAGGAAGAAAAACAGGAATTCCCAAAGCAATTTGATATAGCGAAGAAAAGTGATGCAGAGATTAGAGAGATATATAAGCAGCAAGCAGAAAGATTGAGGGATTTAGGCTTTACTCATGTTTGTGCGCCAGTGGCGGATCTGCATAGCGGCAATAGCAAGGCAATAGGTAAATTTGGCAGGGCATTTTCATCAGACCCAATAGAAGTAGCTAGGGTATCTTCTATAGCAATATCGGAATATACAAAGGCTGGCGTGACGCCTTCTTTAAAACACTTCCCTGGCCATGGGCTTGCAGTGGGGGATACTCATACAGATTCAGTAGTTTCATCTTTTAATGCTATGGAACTTGCGCCTTATAGATTAATAGAGGGTGATGTAGATCAAAAATTATTAGAAGATTTAGCTAGGCATAATGGCCAAAGCCTTGAAGATACTAAAGAGAGAGTTCTAGCTTTACCTAAAATAGACTCAAAAGATTACCAAGTGATGGTAGCCCATGTAAAGATTAATGGTACTGCTGCTACTTTATCTACAGAAGTAAAAGAAAAGCTAAATGAGATATACAAATCTGGTATAAAAACAGTTACAGATTGTATATGCATGCATGCAATAATTATTGCAAAATTTGCTCATAAACTCTTTGCAGAAGCAGATAAGTTAGTAAAAGATAGCATTCTAACATGTAAGCTCTTTGCAGAAGAGGCCCAAGATAAACAAGAGGCAAAGGTAGCAGAAATAATAGGCTTTACTGAAGCGGCAGTAACTTTACAGCTTCAAGAATATTTTAGAGATAATAAATGGAAAGAGAATGAAGACGTTAGGCAGGAGGTTGTATGCATAGTGGGGGAAATAGCGCAAGATGTAGCAAGTTTAGGGCATGTTCCTATTATGTGCCATTCTGAATATTTTATTTAGTCCTATATTTTTGAAATAGAAAATAAATTCTAAATAATTGTTTAGCCTTATTCTCATATATATTAATTATGCTATTATTATATATAAAGTTTTAATAAAAACATATGAACTCAGGGTATAGGAGAGGTGTAGGGCTTTGTATTTTTAATCAGGAAGGTAGGATTTTTATAGGCAATCGTATAGATAAACATAGATTTGATGGCAT
>JAUIKA010000060.1 GCA_030430995.1 Alphaproteobacteria bacterium | reverse complement strand
TTCTAGTGGATTTTTTTGATATTGCGATTATTTCATCCTCTTGGTAGCTACTGATATTTATATATCTCCGTAATGTTTCTATTACCTCTCTTATATCATGCGTTCTGTCATAAACCAAATAAAACACTTGCTTATTAACAGCTATGGAGCCTCCTACATAATTTACCTTCCCCCTTTTTGCATATATAGAAAAACATCTAACACTATTTTTATTAGAAAGGTCTTTATACAAAAGATATTTCCTTATCTGCATAAAAACAAGCCTCAATACCAAGCCTGAAAATAATATTATATTGAGAATAGCAAATATTAATAATCTTCTATTAGGAGAAGGCACATCATATTTCTTCACTGTAATGCAAATTTATATTTTTCTTTTTCAGAGCTTTAAATACTTCTCTTGCTTGGTTTTTATTAGAATCATTAATTATGATATATACCTCCTCTACAAAATCTATATTTTCCCCTGGCAAAAAACTCACAACACAATCTGATTGATTAACATTACCAGCGGATATATCATCTATTATGTATATAGGGTGGTCACTAGGGTTTTTATCTGTAGCAGTAGCATGGGGCAAGAAAGAAGTTTTATTAAAAGTCCATAGCATACTGTCCATAACATCTATATTCTCAGGCTCTGTAAGCAACAGAATGCGCTTACCTTCTTGATATAACTTAAGCACTAAATTACAACTGAACTTTAAATAGTCATCTACTGGTTTATAGAAAAATACTTCCATCATAGCTTATTTATTATACAACGTATTTTCACCTGCCTCCATATATTAAATCTTTTGTCTTCTAGCTTATCAAATTTTTTCACTCTAAGTACAGTTGACACCTCATTTTCTAATATGAGATTACAAATATCGCTAGAGAGATCACATTTATATTCTACTATCTCTGGTCTATATTTTATAGTTTTATCTCTTGCTATATGAATACGCATCACTAATATGATATTCTCTATACCATCTATGCCTTTATATAACGTGAGGTTACGGCAGCTTTCTATAGCTGACTTTATAACTTCCTCTTCCTGCTGAGTTGGCTCTGGCTGCTCCTCTTTCAATATAGCGTCTATATCTATATTATTACTACCTTTTAAAGCAGTATCTATTATTTTTGCTCGTGCTTTTTTTGGTTTTTTATTTTCTTGCTTCCTACCTGGAGGGATTATTTTCTTATTATCATTTAAATTAGTAACCTCTGCCTTTTCGCGCTTAACAGCCTTTGCTTTATTACTATTTTTTACCTCTGGCTCAGATTTTTTAATCTCTGTATTTAGGCTCTTAGACGGAGGCTTTTTTACTATTTTAATATGATATATTTTCTTAGGGGTAATATTGCTTTCTACTGCATATTTCACGCAAATGAACAATAATAATGAATGGAGGAAAAATGATATAAATACTGACTTGATATTATTTTTCATTCTCTATCTCTAAAGCAAAGGAGCCTATCCCTAATGCCTGAACCACATCTAAAACCTCTATAACATGTTTATAATGAACATCCTTATCTGCGCTAATTAAAATATTTAGCTTATCCTTTTTTATGCCAGATATAGCATCAAGTTTTTTATATAAATTCTTACTTTTTATGTGTTGACTCAGTATGTATATATTACCATTTTTATCTATATTGATATTAAGCATCTCCTTATTTGCAGAAGCATTTGCATTTTTGCCAGAAGGAAGTTGCATTTCTATAGCTTTATTTGCTATAGGCGCAACTACCATCAAAACCACCAATAATACAAGGCAAACATCTACGAAAGGTGTAACATTTATCTCATTTAGTCTTTTTTTGCGCATCCTTCTATCAATATTATCCCTGATTCTAGCTTTAATATTAATTCTTCTGCTTTACCTATAAAAATATTATAGAAAAAATATGCAGGCAAAGCGACGAATAACCCTGCAGCAGTAGCTACTAAACTCTCAGATATAGCAGGGGCTATGTTAGCTATGTTAGAGACCCCAGCACTGCCCATAACATGGAAGCATTTTACGATGCCCCAAACCGTTCCGAACAAACCTATAAATGGAGCCGAAGAGCTTATTGCTGAGAGATATGACATGCCATAATAAACAGACGCCACCCTTTCTTTAAGTTGAACCTTAGCAGAAGTGACATTCCCTGCTTTGTATAGCCTCTGAAAATCCGCAAATACCCCATCATTATCAAATACCTCTTCCCCAGCCTGCATATCCTGCAATGCATTACTCACCATGCGCATATTCTGATAGAAATATAACAACCTATTAATAATAATAGACCAAGAAATAATAGACAAAACTAAAAGCAACAGGAAGACAAACTTTCCTAAATAATCTGAGGATAAAAATATTTTATATATATTCATTTCGTATCTTCGTAATTATAATATTTTTTATATATAAGCATTCCCATCATATAAGCAGATAAAGAGCAAGAAGCTATAAGCAACACCATCAAAATTTTAATATATCTCATAGATCAAAAAATAATAACCATGTTACTCATCATCTTTGGGCGACACCACAGATCTTATAAAGAAAGTAGAAAATAAGAATAGTAAAAATACTACTAGATAAAAGTTAGATAAAGTCATAAAACCTGTTTTATATATTGCCAATGATTCAAATCTTGATACATACCCCTTAGGAACTGACATAAATTTCGCAATTACCTTTCCTGCTAAATTAGAGTAAGCCAAGAAGAACATAAGCACACCCATCATAAAGCCTTTATATCTCTCAGGGGATAAATTTGTAGTTTTAGAATGTATAAAAGGCACTATGAATAGCTCACCTATTCCCATAAAAGCTAATGATACAATGGTAAATGCTACATTAGTTTCACCCTCTATATTAGGAAACATACAGCCAATATAAAAACTAGCGCATGCTAAAATCATTGTTAAAATCCCTATCCCAAAGTAAAACAAACCTCTTTTTTCAGAAGGCTTGATAATAGTCGTTACAACAAAACCAAATAGCATTATAGACATAGGGTTAATAGACTGAGATATAGAAGCCGGCAATTTATACCCTAAAAACGTCATATCCACATTACGCTCAACAAATAAATTTACTAAAGAACCTATCTGCATCTCTAAACCAAAAAATATTGCTGTAAATAAAATTAACACAAGGAGACTATAGATTCTCTTCCTCTCTCCATAAGAAGACTTATGGATTATATATATTACTGCTGATACTACAAATACAGCGGTATAATTTGCGTATTCAATGAAATATTCTGCATTTTTAACTAAGTGATAGCATATTCCTGAGATTAATATACTTATTATTATAGTTACAAAGGAAGATAAAAAACAAATTTTCTTATCTTTATTACCTACTTCCTCTATTCTATCTAAAACATTGTTATACAGCATCCAATATATTACAAGCCCTATTAGCATACCAATGCCTGCGAGGCCAAAACCATAATGCCATCCGTATATTTTAGCAACCACACCACAAGATATAGCTGCTGCCGCACTACCTATATTTACAAACATAAAAAACCAAGTAAAGCCCATTGTTCTATTATTATCTGATTTTTTATAACACAGCCCCAAGAGATTAGTTATATTACCTTTAAACAAAGAGCAGCCTACAGCAATCAGGGCTATACCCCAAAAAATCATAAATTCTGAATCAGCTCCCATAGCCATAACAAAATGCCCAAGAGTAATAACGATTCCTCCTGAAAAAACCATTGTACTAAACCCAGTCACTTTATCTGCTACTATCCCCGCAACGCTTGGGCCAAGATACCCCAAGAAAGCAAATAAAGAATATACCGCATAAGCCCTAACGTCTTCAAACCCTAATTGTGAAACTAAAAAAAGAATAAGCAAAGCCCTCATTCCATAATAACTAAACCTTTCCCAAAGCTCTGTAAAACATAACAATGGTAGAAATTTTAACTTACTCATATACATATGTATAATTAAAAATTAGTAGTATATAGCAAAAGAAAAATTTATACAAATATTGCACTTTGAATAAAAAATAACAATACTGGCATTGAAGATATTTGGCCACATTAATTTCTATTATATACCTAGTTCCACTTAAACAAAAAATATATGAATAATTCTTAAACGCAGCTCAGATTATTTTTATTATTTATTCAATAGATATGTATTCTGAGTTATATTATTATTTAGTTTTTTCTAGCTCTATAATATTGTATTATGAATGCTAAGCATTTAGTAAATTTGTAGATGAAAAAAATTATTCATTGGTTTATGCAAGATCTTAGAATCGAAGATAATCCTGCATTATTCAATGCTGCTAATTCAGGTATTGTATTCCCTGTATATATAGTGGATGATATAAACTCTGGACAAAACTTTATGGGATCTGCTAGCAGAGTTTGGCTTAATTATGCTCTTGTGTCATTAAATAAATCTTTGAATAATAACCTTGCTCTATATATGGGGGATAGTAAAAAAATTTTAAAGAAAATAACTGAAAAATATGGAATATCTGAAGTATATTTCAATAGATTATATGAGCCATGGCAGGTTGAACTTCAGCGTTATGTTTCAAAAATGCTGAATGACTCCGGTATAGTTGTTAAAAGCTATAATGCATCATTACTCTGGGAACCATCAGATATATTAAAAAGTGACAACACAGCTTATAAATTATTTACCCCATACTACAAAAAAGGATGTTTAGGTAGTGGCCGTACAAGGGAAGTTATGCCAAGACCAAAAGAAATTAAGTTCTTAGATATAGAACATAAATTTAAAATAGAGGATATGGGCCTATTGCCAAAGCATCCATGGCATAAAAAAATTATAGATGCTTGGGATATAAGCGAAGAAGGAGCACATAATAAATTTTTAAGATTCCTCAACAATGGCATAAATGGGTACAGGATATACAGGAATTTCCCTGCTAAAAATAATATTTCTGGCCTTTCTGCTTATTTGCATTTTGGACAAATATCTCCAAATTATATATGGCATGTGGTTCGCAGCAATGATGTTTTAGCTCCAAAGGATGATGTAGAACATTTTTGTAGTGAGCTTGGATGGAGAGAGTTTTCGTATTATCTTTTACATCATTATCCTAATTTACCAAATGAAAATTTGAATGTTAAATTTGATCATTTTCCTTGGGAAATAAATATTGATAATTTGCATAGATGGAAGAAAGGTAGCACTGGCATTCCAATTGTTGATGCTGGAATGCGTCAGTTGTGGGATACTGGGTACATGCATAATAGGGTCAGAATGATTGTGGCATCATTTCTTGTAAAAAATTTACTTATACATTGGAAAGAAGGAGAAAGATGGTTCTGGGATTGTTTAATAGATGCAGATCTTGCAAATAATAATGCTAGTTGGCAGTGGGTTGCTGGCTGTGGGGCTGATGCTGCACCTTATTTCCGTATTTTTAACCCCGTTTTGCAATCTAAAAAATTTGACCCTAAAGGAACATATATAAAAAAATATGTGCCTGAGTTAAATAAGTTAGATAATAAATATCTTTTTAGTCCTTGGGATGCTTCAGAGGATATTTTATTGGCAGCAGGAATAACTCTAGACAAAGATTATCCAAGGCCTATAGTAGATTTATCCTCTTCAAGAAATTATGCTTTAAGCGCATTTGCAAAAATAAACACTGTCAAAAAACCAAAATAAATTTACTATTAACTTCTATTTTGGCCAATGTTATAGACCTTAAAACACAAATTAATGAATTGGATTCATACCTATGTTATTGGTTTTACATAATATCAATATATTGCAGTGCTAGGCTATAGGATAGTTCATAACTATTTTATATTGATTTGGATATATATCTAAAATATAAAATCTGCAGGGTTAACAGGCCTCCCTTTCAATATTACTTCAAAATGCAAATGGCTACCTGAAGTTCTACCTGTTTTTCCTTCTACTCCTATTCTTTGCCCTTTTATCACTCTACCCCCTTTTCTTACATGAAGTTTTGAAAGATGTGCATATTTCGTGGATATAGAATTAGAATGCTTGATCTCTATAAGATTACCATAACCTTTATCATAAGCAGACCTTGTAACAACACCACTTGCTGCGGCATATATAACCTTGCTTCTATCCCCCACCAAATCTATACCTTTATGCAATATCAATTTACGCCTTATAGGGTGTTTACGCATGCCATATGGGCTTGTAACTCTGGCTTTATTCATAGGCAATAATATAGGTATATTCATCGCATGCCTCTCTAGCATAGCTAGCCTATTTTTTGCATTCACCTTACTAAATGGCTTTTTCAATAAAGTAAAACTTGCTTTAGATAATATGCCATATTTTCTATGCAGGAAGTTCAGCTTATTAGTAAGGTAATGCAGCTTGTAATAATGGTTTTGGTGCTGTGTATATCTATCTAAATAAGAATTTTTACCCTTAAAAGACAAAAGCGCTATTACAGCAATAAATAGCCATGCCAATCTAGCTTTTTCATAAAGCTTCATTACCTATATAATAAATCATGTAAATTAGATTCAATCAATTAAATTATACTTGCTGCCTAACAAAGTTACAACTTTATCTAATTTTTCTTTCTTTATTATAAATATAGCAGAAAACAAAAATAAAAAGATCAACCCAACTACTACTTGTACAATAGAG
>JAUIKA010000059.1 GCA_030430995.1 Alphaproteobacteria bacterium | reverse complement strand
AAAGATGGAAACAAAAACAGCAACAATAACTATTATAGGAAAATCTAATGTAGGAAAATCTACATTTTTAAACAAAGTGATAGGGCATGATATATGTATTACAACACCAAAAGTACAGACTACAAGGAACATAATAAATGGAATAGTCAATATAGATAAAGCTCAATTAGTATTCTTAGACACACCAGGAATATTTGACGCTACAAACAACTTGGGTAAATTTATGGTTCGCTCTGCCTGGAGCTCCATTGCTGTTGCAGATTTTATTATATTAATGCTAGATGCAACAAAAGAAAATAGCGAATTCTTAGAGAGGGCGCTAAAAAAAATACAAAATAAAGCTCAGATCATTATAGCTATAAATAAAATAGATATTTTAAATAAGAATAGGCTTGAAAAAAGAATTGCCTCAATGCCGAAGGATATACCATATTTCCCTATTTCTGCATTATCAGGAAAAGGAACCGAAGAGATGTTAAAATATATAATAAAAAACTCACAATATTCGGATTGGTACTATCAAGATGAAAGCCTTACAACAACAATACCAAGAAAATTCTTAGCAGAAGAAATAACAAGAAAATATCTATTCCTTTCATTGCAAGATGAACTTCCATACTATCTTAAAGTCATCACAGAAAAATGGGTGGAAGATGAAAAAAAGGCAGTAATACATCAAAAAATAATCGTTGCCAAAAAAAGCCATAAACCTATTGTAATTGGAAAAGGATGTAGTAGAATTAAGGCAATTGGAAAAAATGTAAGGGAAGTGTTGTCTGAAGAATTAGGGAAGCCAGTATCTTTGTACTTATATGTACAATATAGAAATGAATGGATAGAAGATGACAATATAGATCAATCTATGAAGAATTATATATGTTAAAAAGAAGTTATATATTTTTTGCTGCCATTTTCGGTAATATATTAGAATATTATGAGTTTACAGTTTATGCAGTGTTTTCTATTACTATAGGAAAAGTTTTTTTTGCTGCAACTAACCCTACTGTGCAGGTAATGTCTAGCTTGGCATGTTTTGCTATTGGCTTTGTTACAAGGCCTGTTGGTGGTATTTTTTTTGGGTATATAGCAGATAAACATGGAAGAAGAATATCTTTGATAATCTCTATTCTTGGTATGGCGTTGCCAACTTTTGTAATAGGATTCCTGCCTTCTTATGAAGAAATAGGCATACTAGCACCTATTCTGCTTGCCTGTATGCGCATGTTACAAGGCTTATGTATAAGCGGGGAAGGAACGGGAACCGCTATATTTGTATTGGAGCATTACCATAATGTAAGGCCTGGTCTTATAGCTGGTATGGTTCATAGCACTAATATAGTAGGAACATTGATAGCATCTGCTGTAGGAATATATATAAAAACTTATATTTCAGACCCTAATGCATGGAGATACGCATTTATAATAGGTGGCGTATTTGGTTTATTTGGTTTTTATTTGCGTCTTAAGGTTTCTGAAACCCCAATCTTTAAACAAATAAATAAAAGCAAAAAGCGTATACCTATTGTTGATGTAGTAAGTAAATCTTGGAGATATATGCTAATAACTTTTGCTACCGCAGCCGTTGCAAGCAGTATAACGCAATTAGTAAAAGCATATATAAATATATTCTATGCAACTATAATGCATATGCCAGAGGCAACATCTCTTAAATACGCATTCTATGCCAATTTTGTAATGATGATATCAATGCCTTTATTTGGCCTTTTGGGGGATGCAATAGGTAACATAAGAACATTAGTAACAGCTGTTGTTTCTATCATTATATTTACAATACCCGCTATGATGAACATGGGCTCTGAAAGCTTAATTTGCCAAATTTTATCTGTCACCATTTTGGGTGTTTTAGCGGGTGGAATTTCATCTAGTGCATATTTATTTGTAATCTCTATATTTCCACCAGAACAAAGGGCAACAGGGGTAGGCTTTAGTTATAACCTTGGTATTACATTCTTTGGTGGAACGTCTGCATTTATATCAACATGGCTTGTAAAAACAACATCATTAAATTATGCGCCTGGTATATATATTATTTCAACAGCATTGTTATTTATGTTAATATTTATTACATATAGATATGAAATTGGCTTTAGAAGCAGTAGAATGAAATATTATGGTAAAAATATACGTTGATGGAAGTTGTAGTGGTAACCCCGGCCCTGGTGGATGGGGTGTGTTTGCTATTTTAGATGATGGTAAGTCCCAGGAGTTTTCTGGTGCAGATAAAAACACTACAAACAACCGGATGGAAATAACAGCTGCTATAGAAGCTATAAAGATATATATAAAAGAAAAAACCATAGCCATATATACGGATAGTAAATATTTAGATAATGGAATTAATATATGGATTAAGGGATGGAAAAAAAATAATTGGAAAACCTCTGCAAAATCTGACGTAAAAAATAAAGATTTATGGATAATTCTAGATGAATTAACCAGTTCGCATAATAATATATCATGGCATTGGGTAAAAGGGCATAGTGGTGATTATGGAAATGATAGAGCAGACCAATTAGCAAAAACGGCATCAAATTAATCAGCTTATGAAATATAGTTTCTTAGAAGTATTTACAGGAATAATTGTTCTCATTATTGCAGTAGCTGTTGTGCTTTATTCTCTTAAAATACAGAATGTCAGCAATAATAAAGATAGCTATATAGTCACAGGGAGCTGCGTAAATGCCGAAGGTATTACTAGGGGATCAGACATATTAATTTCAGGCATCAAAATAGGATATGTGGAAGATATGAGCTTGGATACACAGAACTATACTGCTTCAATAAAAATGCGTCTATACCAAAAAATACCGCAGGATTCATATGTTAGCATTTCTGGGATTGGTCTTTTTAGTTCAAAATATTTAAATATTACAACTGGTGCATCTGATATAATGATTACGCCAAATGACGTTGTAGATATCAGCCAAGGAATGAGCCTTGAAGGCATAATAGGCAAAATGGTATCTTCTGCTATAGAAAAAGATTAACATTGATAGTTATTTTCACTATTCTAATATAAATAAATATAAATTTTATTTATTAAGATATATATATAACACGTATAGGTATATATATGTTAATAATTGATTGATTTTTATGTTTTTAAATAGCATAATACTAATATTAGTATAGTGTTTTAATATGTCTGCAAAAAAATCTAATAAATTTATTTTTGATATAGGAAGTAGTAAAATAAGCATATTGTCTTGCGATATAAAAAATAATATCTCCCAAATCAATTACAATCTCCTTACAAGAATGAAAGGAATGAAGGCTGGCTATATCTCTGAGTTGGATATATCATCCAAAACAATAGGAGATGCTATATACAGAATAGAAAAAAAATTTAAACAACCTATTGAAAGCAGTAGTATTATTCTCTCAGGGGCAAAAATGCGTTCTGTCTATGTTGAGGTGAACCATAAAATTGCTGGCAGCAAAATATCATCAGATGATATAGAAAATGTTATATCAAAGGCTGTAGAGCAAATAAAAGAATATATTGTTTTTAAGTTGCCTATAGAATTTTCAGTAGATTCCGGCCCACCTATAAAAAACCCAGTAGGAATAGTAGGTAAGACTCTAAGATGCAGAATGCATATTATAACAGCGGATGCAATGGCTATTAAAAACATAAGCTCTATAATGACGAAATATCATATTCAGATAGAGAGGTTTATACCAGGTATATTTGCATCAAGCTTTTCAAGCTTAAGCTCTCAGGAGATAAATAACGGAGTTATTCTAATAGAACTTGGACATAACACTTCTTCATTTGCATTATTTTATGAAGGAAAAATTATATATACAGATTATGTTAATATAGGGTGTGAGGATATAACTATTGATATAGCTAAGGCTTTCTCTCTTAATATGCAATCAGCTGAAAAAATAAAAGTGCTGCATTCTGATTTAAATTTCAATAAATGTATATCTTCTGACTATGAAATAGAGCTAGATGATTTTGAAGTAAGATATGAACAAATCAAAATGTCTATGCTGCATCATGTGGTTTATACAAGATTAGAAGAAATTTTGCTTTTGTTAAAAGATAAATATGAAGAGTTAGATTTAGATTATATGTCTTCTTCCGGTATTGTTGTTACAGGTGGTGGAAGTGAAATGAAAGGTATACATAACATGGTATCTAACATATTCAATAAACAAACAAGAATAGCAGACTTAAGTAGATTAGACATCTTAAGAGATAATGCTATATCCCCGCTATATCCATATTCTTCTGCTCTGGGAGGTTGTATGTATATAAAGCAGACTCAATATGAATCAATAAAAAAGAGCTCTAAGGGAGCAGTGGGTGGAATATTGAAGTGGATTAAAGAAAATTTCTAATACGGAATGCTTGAAAGTTATATAATAGAAGGAGGAAGAAAACTACAAGGAGGCATAAAAATAAGAGGAGCAAAAAACTCTGCCCTTCCTATATTAGCCGCTAGTATGCTCAGTGATAAAGAAATCATATTAGATAATATACCAGATGTTCTGGATATAAAATTAATGTTAAATCTGTTAGAGATACATGGGTGCACTATAGAAAGGAATAATAGTATTTCCCTCAATAATGCTAACATCAATAACCACAAAGCACCTTATGAAATAATAAGTAAAATGAGGGCTTCTATATGGGTTTTAGCACCACTTTTAGCAAGGCTAGGAAAAGCAGAGGTGCCTATGCCAGGCGGGTGCAACCTCGGCGCAAGGCAGGTTGATATACATATTAAGCTTTTAAAAGCAATGGGAGCAGAAATAAGCACTTGTTCTGGAAACATCACAGCATTTGCAAAGAATTTGAATGGTATAAAATTTACTTTTGATAAAATATCTGTTGGCGCTACTATAACTGGTATACTTGCCGCTTCTAAAGCTAAAGGGCAAACAAAGCTTATCAATTGTGCAAAAGAGCCGGAAATACAAGATTTATGTAGGTATCTTACAGAGCAATCTGTACAAATAGAAGGGATAGGTACAGATGTACTAACAATAGAGCCTTGTATGAACTTTACTCCTACAAATTATAAAATTATCCCAGATAGGATAGTAGCAGGTACTTATATTATGGCAGCTCTGATAACAGATGGTGATATAGAAATAGAAAATATATATATGCAAGATATAGAGCATATAATGCCTATATTAAAAGAAATAGGAGCTAATATTGTGGAAACAGCAGCTGGGGTTAGGGTAAGGATGCAAACTAGTGGGTTGCGCCCTATCTCTTGCTCTACTGAGCCATACCCTGGGTTCCCTACAGATCTGCAACCACAACTTGTTGCCTTGATGTCTGTTGCAGATGGTAATAGCATCATATTAGAGACTATATTTGAAAATAGACTAATGCATGTACAGGAGCTTTGTAGACTTGGAGCAGATATCAAGGTCATTGATGCAAAATGTGCATATATTAAGGGCGTAAAAAAACTTAGTGGGTCTGAAGTAAAAGCTTGTGACCTCAGGGCTTCTGCTGGCTTGATTTTAGCTGGGTTGAAAGCTGAGGGAACCACAGTGATCAATAGGATTCATCATCTTAATAGAGGGTATGAAAATATGCTATCACAACTGCAACAACTAGGCGCCTCTGTACATAGCGCTGTTAGTGTATAGATGGATATATAAATTTTAGCTCTAGACATAACTACCATCGCCTCATTTCTTTTAGATGCCTGATTTTTCCAGTCAGCAATAGATTTTACTAGATATACAATGGTTACCACTACTAATAATATTAGTATAATGCCTGCTATCATAAGGACTAATTTGATAACTAATACTGAAATTTTATCAGATTTATAGATAGATAGCATTTATCGGATTATCACCAAGTATTATTTTAATTTAACATAGATAAAGTCAGTATGTTTTGATTCTTTCTATCTCTACTTTAGACAATCCAGTAAGATCTGAAATATCTTTAATAGCAATGCCTTTAGAGAGCATTTTTTTAGCTATCTCTATATTTCTTTTCTTAACCCCAATAGATATACCTTCAGCTATCCCTTCTTCTTTTCCTTCAGCTCTTTGTTTCTTAAGTGTATTAGCCTCTATTCTGAGCCATTTAAGCCTATCTTCATATCCTTCTCTTTCTTTCTCAGAAAAATTGACTTTTTCTAGTACCAACAATGCTTTTTTAAGTTCAGGCTTGTTAAGTCGCTCTGGCAGAGCATTAGCTTTAAGCATTTGATATCGCATCAAAAATGAGGACCATATATCTAATCCTGTATTTATTTTCTCTATAAATGCGTTCATATCTTTGGGCAAAGCATCATCAAATTTAGAGAGCTCTATCGTATGAAGTTCAAGATCTTTAAAATATTGCACTCCTGTATCTTTTTCTAATATGTGAAATTCATTATGATATTTCTTAGATTCAACTATAGAAGTAAAGTTAAGGATATGTATTCCAATAGCTTTATTTAGCTGGTCATAATCACTGCCTGATTGCAACTGCTGAGTATACATCTTTGCCCAGTAATATAGAGCTCTTTTATCATAATCTGCTTCATCGCTAATTTGTATCCCTATGTTAAAGAGCCGGCCATCTTTTGCTCTTGCTTTAATATCTAATATAGATATCTTATCTTTCAAAAACTCCTTCTCATTATAGGGGTTAAGCAATGTTATATCTGATACTTGATCCTCATGAGACACCACTG
>JAUIKA010000002.1 GCA_030430995.1 Alphaproteobacteria bacterium | reverse complement strand
AGCGTCCATACCAGAGCGCCAAAATCTTGCTCTATTCCTACGGATGTACCAATTGTTCAGTACTTCTATAAAATTAGTATATTCAGCATATGCCAACTGCGCGTCATAGGCATCCATATGGCTTTTAATTTTTTTGATGCATATAGCCAGCTTAGATAAAATATATATATCAATTTTTGCTTTTGCATTATGAATCAAATTAGCTTTAGCCTTATCTGCATCTGCATATATAACAAAGAAATGATACGCTTGCCATAATGGCTTTAAATTTAGGCGCATAGCGTCATAAACCATTTGCCCATCTTTGTCTATTAGGAATTCGCTTCCCTTGGCAACAGAAGAAGAAAGTATAGTGTAACGCAAAGCATCTGAGCCATATTTATTGAATATTTCAAATGGGTCTGGGTAGTTATTTAATCTTTTTGAAAGCTTTTTGCCTTCTGTATCTAATATAACACCATGGCATATACAGTTTAGGAAAGGGGGTTTGTCAAATAATGCTGTTGAAAGAACCATTAATGTATAAAACCAGCCCCTTGTTTGAGAGGTGTATTCCACTATGAAGTCAGCAGGGAAATTATTTTCAAATTTATCTTTTTCTACAAATGGGTAGTGGACTTGGCTATAAGGCATAGATCCACTTTCAAACCAGCAGTCAAATACATCTTCAACTCTTCTCATTATAGATTTGCCTGTTGGGTCATCTGGATTTTTTCTTGTAAGCTTATCTATAAAAGGTCTATGCAGGTCTTCAACTTTTACTCCAAAGTCTTTTTCCATCTCTTCAATAGAGCCATATACATCTGTCCTTGGATATTTAGTGTCATCAGAGCGCCATATTGGTAAAGGGCTGCCCCAGAACCTATGCCTGCTTATTGCCCAATCCCTTGCATTCTCAAGCCATTTTCCAAAAAGTCCATCTTTTACATGTGTTGGTATCCAATTGATTTGCTTATTTAATTCACACATTCTATCTTTAAAAGCACTTACTTTTACATACCAAGAAGAAACAGCTTTATATATCAGTGGTGTGTCTGTGCGCCAACAATGAGGGTAATTATGCAGATATTGCTCTGTTTTTAGCCAGTTGCCTAATATTTTTAATTTCTTTATTATCTCATCATTAGCATCAAAAACTAGCTGCCCTGAAAAGTCATGAATCTCCTTTGTGAACTTACCAGAGTCATCAACTGGGCAAATTGTTGCTATTCCATGTTTTGAGCATAATATATTATCATCCTCACCAAAACCCGGCGCCATATGTACTATACCTGTACCTTCCCCTTCATTTACAAAATCTGCTTCAAGCATAACAAATGCATTTTCTTGGTCTTTAAAATATTCAAATATAGGTTTATATTTTGTCCCTATTATTTTTTGGCCTGAAAATTCTTCTACTATTTCTGCGTCTATTTGCTCTTTTGCAAAATCCGCTACTATATAATCAATTCCATCTTTTTCTAAACATATGTACTTCAGATCTGCACAAACTGCTAACGCTAAGTTAGATGGCAATGTCCATGGGGTTGTTGTCCATGCTACAAAGAAGCATTTATTCTTTCTTCCAAGTGGGTGGGCACATGCTTCAAACCTGATTGTAACAGCTTTATCAGCTCTCTCTCTATAAGAGTTATCTAACCTTGTTTCAAAATTTGAAAGTGCGGTTTGGCACGCCCAAGAGTAAGGGACTACTTTCTGTGCTTCATATATATACCCTTTCTTATATAGCTCTTTAAATGCCCATAATACAGATTCCATAAAACTTTTATCCATTGTTTTATAGTCATTGTCAAAATCTACCCATCTTCCTTGGCGGGTTATATATTTTTGCCATTGCTCTGTGTATTTCATTACAGAGTCTTTGCAATGAGCATTAAATTTATCTATACCATATTTTTCTATATCTTTTCTACCAGATACGCCTAATTCTTTTTCTGCTTGCATCTCAGCCGGCAAGCCATGGCAGTCCCAACCAAATCTTCGCTCTACTTTTTTTCCTAGCATTGTTTGGTACCTAGCATATACGTCTTTTATATAGCCTGTAAGCAAATGTCCATAATGTGGAAGTCCATTAGCAAATGGAGGGCCATCATAGAATATGAAACTGTCTTCTGCGCTTGCGCTGCTGACTGATTCTTCAAAAATTTTATTCTCTTCCCAGAATTTTAATATTTCTTCTTCAACTTTTGGGAAATTTGGATTAGAGTTAACTTTTTTATAAGACATAATGTTTTTATTTAATTATCAATGGTTTTAGTTGGTTTCTTTTACTTTAGGACCTGCTAAAGATATGGAATAGTCTTTTCCTTCAAATATATCTTTAGCTACTTTAGAGATGTTATCTATAGTAACATCATTAATTAGATGAGATAACTCTTCTTTTGAAAAGCATTTTGAGTATGAAGAGTAAAACCTTGCCATAGAGGCGGAAACATAGCTAGCAGATTCATATGCCATAAGGATATTTGAGAGTAATTGTTTTTTTGCTCTAACAAGCTCCTCTTCTAAGAAACTGCAATTATTTAATAATGCAATAGTTTTTTCAATAGCGAATTTCTCTTTATCATGCTCCGTTGCTAAATATACAGTAAAAATGCCTACATCTGAAAATGTATAGTTACTAGCGCCAACGCAGTAGCATAAT
Source organism: Alphaproteobacteria bacterium (assembly GCA_030430995.1). Classification (GTDB taxonomy): domain Bacteria; phylum Pseudomonadota; class Alphaproteobacteria; order Rickettsiales; family Rickettsiaceae; genus JAUIKA01. The sequence continues at coordinate 37,221 of JAUIKA010000002.1, read as the reverse complement.
GCTAGGTCCTCTCTTATTTTTTGAAATAGACGGGAGGATATCCCGCCCCCTATAATAATTGATAGTAAATCTATTTGTGTTTTTTTGGCTATATCCATATATCCACAACTTTTATATGCTATTGCTATATGTGTTTGTTGTAAATCTTTTTGCTGAGATATGTTGCTATGGTAATACTGCGCTTTTTCGAATTGGTTTATGTTTCCTTTTGCTATATTACCAAAGTATTTCTCACATGCATCCAATAACTTTTCTTCTGCTAGGTTACCAGCTGCAGAAATTATAATGTTATTTGCAACATGGTAGCGCTTAACATAATCTATGAAGTCTTCTCTGCTTAACTGAGAAAGTATTTCACGTTTGCCAAGTATGCAACGCCCTAAAGCTTGCCCTCTATATACAGATTTGATTAAATTATCATACACAATATCTTCTGGGCTATCTTCATTCCTAGCTATTTCTTGGAATATAACCATTTTTTCTTTATCTATCTCCTTTTGAGGATATGTTGAGTTCATAATAATATCATGCAATATATCTAAGGCTTTTTGCCAATCTTCTTTTAGAACCTTAGCGTAATAAACGGTATGTTCTTTACTTGTATATGCATTAAAAGAGCCACCTATGGAGTCAAAAATCTCTGCTATTTCTTTATAGCTATATCTATCTGTACCTTTAAAAGCCATATGCTCTAAGAAATGGCAAATTCCATTTTTGCTCTCTTCCTCATATCTGCTGCCCAGTTTTACCAAAATATTTATAGTTACAGATTCTGCTGTGGGCATATGGCTAGTAAGTACTTTTAAACCATTAGAAAGAATGTGTATCATTTTTTACTATCATTTGGTGTATAAAAATCCGGAGTTTCTAAAGAGCGTTCTACCTTCTTTGGTCCAGGTTTTACTTTCATTTTGTTGCATCCGGTAAACAATATGCTAGCTAGGGCTATAAAAACTATTATTATTGCATTAAAATGTCTCATGTTTTATTTAATTCAAAGGTTATGAAGAAATGATACTATGATAATAAAAGTGGCTCAATCTTTATTTTCTTACTTTTTCCCTATAGCATGCGTTATATGTTTAGAAAATGAAATAGAAAAAACTGGAATATGTATAGATTGTTGGAAAAAACTGAGCCTCATATCTTACCCATATTGTAATAGTTGCTCTAGGCCATTAGCGTTTGAATTACCGCAGATGCTATGTGCAAGATGTAGCAAAGGTGAGCAAAAATATATTCTACGTAGCATATTTGAGTTTAACCAGGACAGCAAAAGGCTTATACATAACTTTAAATATTATAACAAAGCTGTTATATCAAAGCTCTCTGCAGATATACTTTTCAGGCGATATAAAGATGACATTCTAGAATATGACTATATTACTTATATTCCTATGCATTTTTTAAGGCGAATAACAAGGCATTATAACCATTCATATCTTTTAGCAAGGGAGATAAGTAAGGTTAGTAATATTCCCATACTAAATAGTGTTATAAAAAAATCCAAATTTACAAGATCTCAAACTAATCTTAGTAGAAAAAGCAGGGAAGAAAATATTATAGGCAGCTTTAAAATAAGTAGGGATATGTCTTTAGAAAATAAGAAGATTATTATAGTTGATGATGTAATCAGTACAGGAGCCACTGCTTCTGAGATAGTGAAGATTTTAAAAAAACAGGGTGCAGTTGGGGTTATTATTCTTACAATAGCCTCTAATTTTTGAGTAGTATTCAGCTTTTAATTTTTTCTAAAATAATTATTGATTAGGATTAACTAAAATGATACTCTGTAAGCATTAATCAAATTATTAATTATAATGGCTCCAACAACACGTATAGAGGCTCAGGCTAAAGATATAAAAAATGGCATAGCTCAAGCTGTGAAAAAAACTACAGGTAATGCTGCTGATCCAGCAGAAATAAATGCTCAATATACCGCAGAAATAGAAGCACCACTTAAAAAGTTATTAGAAACAGTAGCCACAAAAGGGGTATCTTCTAAAGAAGCTCAAACAGTAGAGATAGCGCAGTTACATTTGTTATGGAATGTTATGTGGCAGATGAATGTAACGCATCCTATTGCTGAGAGGTTAGAAGAAACTATAACTATAGATGCTATATTAGAAATGTTCACAGGTGAAGATGGGTATTTTGTTAAATTTGCAAAAGCATTTACATCCTTGTTTCAAGTAAATCCTGAAGTGCGAGAATCATTAGAGAATATAATTGTAAGTGGTCTAAAAACTACATGTAATTTTCTTAAAGCTCATTATGAAGAAAAGGGTGATGACGAAGCTATCTTATCAGAATTCTATGATAAAATAAGCAATATGGCATTTAATGGTGCCCAAAAATATCTGGTGAAATTTATGCAGGAAGAAGTCAAACCTCTAATAGCTGAATCGGTAGATGGATTCATGCCTGAAGCTTTGAAGCAAATAATACCACCTAAAGAATTATCTCTAATGGAAAGCTATTTGGCTAATTTTATTATAGGTAAAGTAAAAGATTTAACAACTCAAGATTTTCCTAAACTGAAAGCATTTTTAAAAGCAAAAGGTGTGGAGTTAGGAGGTGCAGTAGAAGAAGATGCAGAGCAAATACAAGAATTACTTGGTTCAGAATTTAAATCTCTATGTGCTGCTATGAAAGCAGATGGAGTAGATATGCTATCTGCCATACAAAAAGGTGTGGCAGGATTAAAAGCTTATACAGTAGAGGGAGCATCAAGCATTGCAAGAGGCGCCGAAGATATAGGAGAGAAATTAGAATTTTGGAAGCATCATGCTGCACCTGCGAAGGCGGATGTTGTGCATGCTAGTGCTGCTGCCGATTCTGTAGGAAATCAGCATATTATCATTAAAAAGGCATTGGATGGTAGTTCCACAACATTAATTCCAAAGCCGGACATGAATAGCAAGTTGACTGTTCAGACTGCAGATGGAGAAACTCATCAGGTTTCACATACATCTCTTGTTGGAACTTCTGCGGACCACGTGGTGGTTGACGTATCAAGTCATGATGTTCCTGCTTAAAATTTGTAAAGGAGGCATATAGTAGCCTCCTTTAATTCCCATTACAATATAGATATTATTTAGTTTTATGAGTGAAGATTTTGATGTATTTGAAAATATAAAAGATAATAAAAGGAATTTTGAAAGGGATAAGCGGGATTGGGAAAGAGAAAGATATGAATTACAACAGAAGAGTAAGGAGGCTTTTGATAAACTAAAAAATGAAGTTTATGCAGATAATAATGAGCCTGAAGTCTCTAGGGATGCTGGCCATGGTATATTTGGCAAGATAAAAAAATTCTTTAAGGATTTATATCATGCTGTATCTAACTATTTTCAGGAGCCAAAGAAAGAAGTATATGATAAAGCGCATGTGGAAAGAAACGAAAATAATCCTACAACAGATGTGCAAAAGGCAAAGGAGCTATTAAGAAATCTTACAAAAGAAGATAGAGCTTTTATAAAAGATCACATAAGGAAACAGGACAATCTAGAAGTACAAGGTGGGCCAAAGCAAGAAGGGCAACGAAAAATAATTAATGCTGGATTAGCTTTACTAGAATCCAAAAGAAAGAATAATATAGATCTTATAAAAGACAAAGAGGGTGAGTTAAAGCTTACAAAAGAAGATAAAACTTTGATCAAAGATACTGTAAAGAAATATATTAAAGATAAAAATATTGATGTAACAGCAAAACCTGAAGAAGCGAAAAAGTTGCTAAAATATTATACCAAATTAGCAAAACGAGCAAAAAAAGATATTAAAGAAAGATAATAAAGAGGTAATTATGAGAAATATAAGAGAGATAAAAGCAAAAGCAATATTAGAGGGTGGTTTACTTACCCGAAAAATGGGATCTTTAGGAGTGAAAATTGAACAATCTACAATCACAGCTAAAGATGTTTTGGTTCAAATAGCACAGAATATTGCAGATTTAAATAATATAGCTAATGAAATTTCTATATTGGTACCATATTTTAGAGATGATTCTAAAGCGGTAGCCAACTTAGTAAGTTCAGCTGTATCTGCAAATGTTATTGAATGTGGGTATGAAGCTGTAAGAGTTGGTATAGATTCTGCCGGCCTAGCTAGGCACGCAAGGTCTTTGATAGATAATTTTCATCAGCTTGCAGATAATACAAGGAAGCTATCTTATGAGCTTTCACCTGAAATCAAGATTGGTAAAGAGGTAGCTGTATTTTCTATGCATGCAGCAGAGGAAGTAGTAGAAGATGCTGCGATGGCAGGGCGATGGCTATTTTCATTCATCGACGCAATATCCTTAAGGGTATGTTATACATCCAGAACGAAAGCACCAGAAGAAAAAATAAAATATAAAAAGCCTGAGTCAACAAAAGATCTTTTAGAAGATATATTGCCCCAAATAAAATCTATAGCTGAAGGAATGTTTGACTCAGCTGTACATATGCAGGATTTAGCATCAAAATTAAAGATTTTAGTGCAAAAGCTAGTAGGGGCAATAGAATCTTTTTTCTCTGGTAGTGAAATTACAGGTATAGTAGATGCAATAGGTTTTTTATTAGACTTAAAACCAACTATTAAGGAGGCACAAGAGTTAAGTAAAGATTATGATTCGGTAGAGACTCATTTTGCTAGACTGCGAGAAGATACAAAAGAGTTAGAAGAGAAATTTAAACCTACTACATTGGCCAAAGAAGCAGAAGAAGGAGTTGTGCATGATGCCCATAAAGCAGAGAAAGATGCAGCTGGGTTCATGCATAAATTAGAAGGTGAAGCAGGTTTATGTAAAGAGGGGGGTGATGTTGCCCTTTTAGGGGAGGTATAATTGGCAAGAATTAGTATGTATTTTAACATATAGGAAAATTTGCTTTGCAAGTTTTCATCAAGCAAGTTATAATTATTCCTGTAATTTTTAATCCATATAATGCCCAAAGAAGAATTAATAGAATTTTCAGGTCTAGTAACAGAAGTGTTACCTAACACTAGATTTAAGGTAGCGTTAGATAATGGACATGAAATATTAGCTCATAGTTCAGGAAGAATTAGAAAGAATAAAATTAGAATACTGAAAGGGGATAAGGTTACAGTTGAGATGACACCTTATGATATAACAAAAGGTAGAATCACACTTAGAGCTAAAACCCAAAATTAATGCAACTAATTTTAGCATCCGGGTCAGCAGGTAGAAACGAAATGTTAAAATCTGTAGGCATAATTCCTGATATGGTAGTTGCTACAGATATAGATGAGTCTTGTGATGGCAAAGAGCTCCCTAGGGAGCTTTCCAAGAGGCTTAGTATAGAAAAATCTTTTGCTGCAGAAAAAATTATTAATATAGATGGGTATATTATTACAGCAGATACTATTTGTTGTATAGGCAGGAGAATATTGGATAAAGCAATTTCAGATTCTGATGTTGAGTCCTGTATTAGGATGCTCTCAGGCAGAAGGCATACAGTATATACAAGCGTTACAATAGCAAAAAAGACAAATAATATATGTTTTAGGAATACAAAAACCGTTAAAACTATTGTAAAATTTAAGAGGCTATCAGAAAAAGAAATAATGTTATATGTAGCTTCTAAAGAAGGTTTAAATAAAGCGGGGGGATGCTCTATAATAGGCAAAGCTGCATGTTTTATTAAATTTATATCTGGCTCATATTCTTCTGTAATTGGTTTGCCAATATATGAAACAATATCTATGCTAAAGGGCTATGGCTGGTCATTCTAAATTTAAAAATATACAACATAGGAAGTCTGCACAAGATAAAAAACGTGCTAAGTTATTTACAAGGCTTATAAGGGATATAACTACTGCCGCTAAGTCAGGGACAGATCCGGAAACAAATGCTAGGCTAAGGAATGCAATATCAAGCGCTAAGGCAATAAATGTTCCTAAGGATAGAATAGAGAGGGCTCTTAGCCAGAAAGATGATACATCTAACTATGAAGAAATGCGCTATGAAGCTTTTTTAGATGGCGCTGCTTTTATAATAGAATGCCATACAGATAATAAAAATAGAACGGTTTCTTTAGTGAAGTCTACCTTTAGTAAATATGGTGGCGCTCTTACAACAAATGTAACATTCATGTTTGACCATTGTGGGATAATACAATATCCACAAGATATAGCATCAGAAGAAGAGATAACAGAAATTGCTTTGGAGTTAGAAGCAAATGATATCAAAATACTAGATGAGGAATTCTATATCTATACCACTGTAAATGAATTTAATAGAGTTTTAGAGGGGTTATGTGAGAAACTAGGCCCACCATCTGAAGCTTGTATAGGCTGGTGCGCTATTGAAGCAGGGCAAGAAGTAACAGAAAAGATAGCAAAGGTTATAGAGATATTAGAAGATAATGAAGACGTACAGCGAGTATATACCAATGCATCATAAAGCTTACCTTATACATGACTGCCATGCAGCCGAAACTGCTCTTGTAAATGATGAGAGAGATATCATACATATTTATTGTAGTGCTGAGTTTTATTCAGCCCATAAAGAAATAGTAAAAAAACATAAATATAGTATAGCTAAGTCTTATAACGGCATTGCTATTAAAACTCTGGGAGTGCTAACTATGCCCATTACATCTTATTCTATAGAGGAAATAAAGGGGGATAGAATTCTTTTGCTAGACCATCTAACAGATGTAGGAAATATAGGGAATATTATTAGGTCTGCTGCTGGGTTTGGCTTTAATACTATTATCTCTGAAAAAAGGAATTCCCCAGAAGAGACAGCAGATTTGGCAAGAATATCTGCTGGTGGGTTAGAGATGGTATCTTTCATTAAAGTTATTAATCTTCAGAAAACTATAGTGGACCTAAAAAATAAAGGTTTTTGGACAATAGGGTTAGATGCCAAAGCTAAGCAAAGTATAAATGCATTACCTAGTTATGATAAACTAGCATTAGTTGTTGGCGCTGAAGATAAAGGAATGAGAGATTTAGTTAGCAAAAGATGTGACATATTAACATATATTCCCACAAAGCATATAGAGAGCTTAAATGCCTCTTCAGCAGCAGCTATTGGGATGTATTGTTTAAGATAAAGTAATAAAAATATACCGCTTGCTTAAAATAAGTTATAATCAATGCTAAAAACCCTATTATGAGCAGTTTTTTACTAAGTCTGGTTTTGATTATATATAGTAGGTTTAGTAAAATTTATTCTCTATATATAACAGCTATAGTATTTTGTATTTACTCAGTAGTTTCTTTTAGCTTTTTTCCATCTAATGGAGATATATTTTTCTTCTCTATTGCTAATATCATTTTTCCTATTGCCTTTATATATAGTAGCCAGTATTTCCAACCATATAAAAATAAAGCATATATACTTCTAGGAATTCTACTGGCTACATATACAACACTTTTAGTGCAAGAAATGGATAATAAAATATATATATTTATATTATATGAGCTACTTAGCCTTATTACCATTCCAATGATATATCTATCTAAAGCAGAGGGTAAAATGGAATCTTTAAAAACATATTGTTTGATTTTATTCTCTGTATCAGCTGTTATATTTTTACCTATATTGCTTTTACTAGAAAATTTTCATCAATATACTCCGCTTGGCCAAGCTTTAATAATAGCTTTGTCTATGTTTGGTGTTGGGAAGCTTGCTATAGCTCCTTTCCATATTTGGCTGCCTAAAGCTATGGTGGCAGATTACCCTATCAGTGGCTTGCTGCACGGCGTCGCAGTAGTTACTATGGGTATGGTTTGCCTAATGAAGATATATTATGAATGGATAGGTATAACATATATTCATCAAAACCCTTATATCATCTATATATCTGCCATTCCTATAGTTAGCATGACTTATGCTGGTATTAAGGCTTTATATGCAAAAAAGATAAAGCATATATTAGCTTATTCAACTATAGCACAAGTAAGCTTTATAGTAGTATCTATGCTGTTTACACAAAACCCTGAAATTATTGTTAAATATATAGTTGCGCATAGCATAGTAAAATTATTCCTATTCATAATAGCAGGCATGATATATAAAAAATATCATATAGAATATATAGGTGAGATAAGCCAATGCACAAGTAGACTGTATTTAGTTTCTATTATCTTTGCTAGTTTTTCATTATCTCCCCTTCCTTTTAGCTTAATATATTTTATTAAAAATCAAATTAGTATAGGCTACTTATTTGATATAACTTCTAGTATTTTTACTCTATCTTATTGCTTAAGATTTATTTATCCTGCTTTGAAGAAGCTTATTAGAAAAGAGATAGACAATACCATCTCATATTTCATTGATTATGTTATTATTTTCTTAAGTATTTTCTCTATTTGTTTTTTCATGAAAATATTTTATATATCTAATGATATCAATATAGTAAAGCAGAGTATAATAATAGCATTAGCTATTGTAACATTTAAAGTAAGGCTACCTATATTGAATGCACCTAAGATAGCTATTTATGATTTGCATTTGCCAGATTTAGGATTTAGACAATCTTTATTGATATTCTTTATTATTTTATTTCTATGTTTATTATATCTTGTGGTTTAAATTATTAGAATAAAACATGGATTTTAGAAAATACATAAAGTAGTATATAGCTTGGTATATAAATAAGAAATTTTCAAATGATCTTATTATAGGTGTTACATTATCACAAATACTAATATGAAAGAAATAAAGAAAGGGTAATATTATATTACCGAAAGGGAATCATTATATGCCATGCCGTTAGAAGCTGATATTGGGTTTGTCTTTAAATCAGGTAATAAAGGAGGTATAGCGAGAGATATCGCTCAACAAGATATAAGGCAACTATTTACCAGATTTGCTCCTGGTAGTGAAGTGAATGTTTTTGTTTCAGGAGGAGATATGTCTAAAGAATCTCTAGCGTATGAGCAAATGCTAAGAGATACTTTAAGTGAACTATAGGATACAACCTTGCTTACTTTTAATGTTGAAATGAAGGTAAATGGAGATTTACATCCTATTTTTCTTTACTATGATGGAGAGGGGTGAAGTTAGATAAAAGGAAATCTACTTGCTCAGTATTTGTAGAAGCAGAAGAAAGCTTTTTAGGTAATATTTCAGAAGAGATAATAGAGATACTTAGTTCAATATACAGCAGAGCATGGAGACAGCGCAGATTAAGGAGAGGGGTGTGATGATGATGGATTATATAATCTTTCTCTATTAAAAGCATATTCAAAACCACAAGAGAGGCAAAAAATTGATCTTCATGGTGATTAAGAAAATATAGGAATAATAACTAACTATTCACCTGATTTATATAGATTCGACATAGCCAGAGCAACTGAGGCTATTACTACTATTAGTAGATCTTGTGTTTCTTACTCTTATAATATTACTAGTTATCATATATATCTTTGATAAGATTTTGTATAATTTACTATATCTCTTATAGATTCTGTTATTTTTTATTAAAATACCAGTTAAAAGTCTACATGTTGATATATGCGCTAAAATAGTCACCTTATTGCTATCTGTATCCTTATATTTTTTCTTGCTTTATAATGCGATATCCAAACTACTTCCTATAACTTTTGATATTTTATTTTGTAATTATATATCACGCTAAAACATTTTTAGGTTAAATTTTGTATGGTTAAAGTAATATTGTTTTTTGTAAGATTTTTGTCAGTAGAATAGCTAAGATTTGTTGCATTATTTATAGAAGAGATAGCGGGCAGGGCTAGAGATGCCATATTAGTAGTGCAATTATCAATATATTAAAGAATTCGTAGACTATTTATATCTATTTTGTCTATTTCAGCAAAATCTTTTAATATATAGTCAGCATTAATCTGGTTATTAAACCAAGTTATTTGCCTTTTTGCATAATTCCTTGTCGCCTGTTTTGCCTTCTCTACAGCCGTTTTATAATTTATTTCTCCTGAGAGGAAACAAGATATTTCTTTTATCCCTATAGCTTTTATATGTAGTGCTGAGAGTTTAATTACATGTTTTATTTCATCTAGCCCCCCATTGCTTAGCATTTCTTCCATACGTTTATTGCATCTTTCATATAGGATATCTCTCTCTGGCTTTATGTATATCACTTTACAGTTATACCCCTTTGTTTTATTAGTATAGAATTCTTCTATTAATTTCCCTGTGTGAATATATACGCAATAAGCCCTTATAAGCCTTTGAGGGTCTTGGTATTTGTTAAAATGAGGATGAATATTGCTTATTTTATTTTTAAATGCTAAAAACCCTTCCTCACGAAGCATATCAGATATTTCTTTTACCATAGCTTTAGGAACGTCAGGTATATTATCCATTCCATATAATAAGCTTTTGATATACATACCAGTGCCACCAACTATTATAGGCACAATTGATTCTTCTAAACATTTATCTATAGAAGCTTTAGAGTCAGATATATATCTAGCTACAGAATAAGTATCATCACTTAATTTGATATAGTTATATAACTTATGTGGGATTTCTTTCTTATCTTGCTCAGATGGGGAATCTGTAATTATTTCTATGCCGGAATAGACTTGCATAGAATCTGCATTAATAATAGCTGTTTGCCCTAATTTTTTTGCAAGAATCTTAGCAGCTCGGGATTTGCCAGAAGCAGTGGGGCCACAAATCACTATCACTTTTTACAATGCTCCATAAGGCACTCAATAATGCTACTATCTTTATATATTTTCTTTATTATGCTTTCAATATCTTCTATATCTGAATATTTTCTATATATTATAAATAAATCTATAGATTCTGTTTTTTCTAATATTTTATATATAAACTCATTACAATTAAATTCACAGCAGTAATATTCAAAAATTTCCTTATTGTGAGGTGAGTATTTAATTGCTCTTTCCAATAAAGCCTTTTCATTTTCTTTATCCTGAGTGCTAGCTTTATAATATATAGAGGATATATAACTGTTTAAGTCTTCTGTAAAGTTTTTGCTTATAAATTCATCCAGCTTATCCCATAATTTTAAGCTTATATATGTATTGATAAATATTTCTTTATCAATAGCAGGGTCTATATATTCTATTTTCTCTAGGACTTTGCCGTATAAGCCAGAGTTATAATATATTTTTGCTAGATTTGCATTAGCATATCTACTATATTCAGGGTGAAATTTAGCAAGGTTATAATATGCACTTACCTGCTGTTCATATTCAGTTGCTACATATGTTTCAAGTAGAAATGCATCTTTTTCAAAAGATTTTTTAGATATTTTCTTTATTATAGACTCAATTATTTTTCTAGAAGAATATTTATTTTTAGTTATGATGTTTCTATAAGCGGCGGTAATTTTTTTATAGCTATCTAAAGGTTTTTCTGATCTTTTAAAACAACAAAATATGCCAAAAAATGCTTTTAATAAAAAGAATAAAGCTATTATGATAGTAATGAAGCAAAAACATGTAGATGTAATTTCATACCCTAATATGGTTATAGTTATATAGCTGTCAGAGTTAATGAATTGTCTTCCAAATGTATATGATATTACAGAGACAATTAATAAGACAAATATTCTAAAATTACACATCATAAAGCCTTATTTAGATAGTTCTTTACTTCTAATGCTATCAAATAAATTCTTTAAGAAGTTATTTACTATAGCTATCAGCTTTGTTAATTTGGATAACATAAGAGAAAGGTCTAGGCACAATATGTTTATTTTTAATACTCATATTTTGCAACATAGTTTCTAAATCATGTGGAATATAGCTAGCTTTTAGCATCAGCATTTCATCTTTATAATTTTCATCTAATAAGAATTTGATGGTGGTTTGGTACCATAATTTATAGAATAATAATTCCTTTTTTTCTTTCTCTATTATAGATGCATGTGGATTATGTTCTTCTTGCTGGTGATTTTCTATAGCAGCATGGCTTTCTTGGTTTTGAACTATATTCTCTTTCTCCTGTTGTGGTTCATGGTTATTTTCTGTTTTTGCAGAGCTCTTGGAGTATTCAGGCAGATATTGTCTTAGTATATTTTGCACAGAGTCTTTTTGGTATAATAAATATATGCCCAATATTAATGCTAATACTGCTATAATTTTAAATATAAATTTCATAAAAATATTACATAGCTATGGTTTCTTTATACATTATTATTATTTCTAGGTCCAGTAATATTTTGATATGAATAATAATAATTATGCAATATATTTATATCTGAAATATATGGTAATAATATTAAGATATTACATTTTTAAATATATCTTCTAACTTCGGTCTGCTGGACCAGAAAGCTTTAATATATTTTGAAAATTCATTCATGGCGCTGATTACTTCAGGAAGCTTCGTGTCATCCAATACTAAGCTGATGCTTTTTTCTGAATCTTGCGATATATGCTCAGAGAGGGGTTTTAGTTTATTAAAAATGTCACATTTCTCTTTAAACTCAATATGTATTTTTTTGGATCCATATTGTTTAAGTAAGCTATCCATATCTCCGCATCTGATTATTTCTCCTCTATTTATGAAAGCAACTTTATTACATAGGTTTTCTGCTTCTTCCATGTAATGCGTTGTGAGTATAATAGTCACACCATCTTTATTAAGCTTTTTGCAATATTCCCATATAGAATCTCTTAGTTTGATATCTACACCTGCGCTTGGCTCATCTAATATAAGAACTTTTGGCTTATGTATTATAGCTTTTGCAATTAGCATCCTTCTTTTCATACCCCCTGAAAGGGCCCTGGATGTTTCGTTCGCCTTGTCTTGCAGCCCTAGGTCAGATAATATATCCATTATGTAAGAGTAAGATACATTTTTTCCATAGAAGCCAGCATATGTTTTTAACATATCCTTTATTGGTATATATACATCTAAATTAATTTCTTGTGGCACTATTCCAAGTAAAGATTTAGCCATATATGGGTCTTGATCTATGTCTACTCCTAATATTTTTATTTTTCCTGAGGTTTTTTTTACAAGCCCTGCAATGATATTGATAATAGTTGATTTACCGGCACCATTTGGGCCAAGTAAACAGAAGAAACTCCCTTTAGGGATTTCTAAAGATAAGTCATGTAAAGCAATATTGCCAGCTCCGTATTGCTTAGATAGATTTTTGATTTCAATGGCTTGATTAGTCATGTTTGACATCGCATAGCTTTATTCCAAGCTCTACCAAAGTTTTTGGTTTTTTGGCAATATAATCCTTTAAATGCGATATTATTATATCTGACGCAGCTTTTTTCATTTTCATAGAATAGGCAAACTCCTTTTTAGTCATTTCTGCTTCAAAGTCTAATTCTATATCTTTTAACTCTTGCTTATGTAAGATTAAATTTTCTTCTTTTAGAGTTTCTACCTCCTTTTCCATTTGGGAAATTAATTTTCTCTTTTGTTCAGGTAAAGACTCTACAAGGTTTTTAGTATCGAGTAATAATTGTTGAGCTTCTTGTTTGATTTTTTTTGCTTCATTTATATTTTCTTTTATAGATGCAATTTTTGCGTTCAAGCTAGCATCTATAAAAGAGGCAATCCTTTTAAATGAAACAAATAATATAATTAAAAACCCTACAGCAAGCCATATATCAATCATTTTCCTTCCTTATCATTTAATTTTGTTAAAATCATAGATGCATAAACACTAGCTTTATCTTCTAATTCTTGAATTACAATTGATTCTAATTCGCTAATATCTTCATTATATGAAACACGCCTTTTAGATATTTTATTAGTAAAATTTGCTTTCATTTTATTTATAGAGTGATTGTCATCTAGTATTTTAAGATTTTTCAACTCTCTTATTTCTTTCAAAATATCCTCACTATGTTTTTCATATGCTATTTGTAGATTTTCTGCTTCCTGTTTTAATTGCTTCGCATCGTCAGTATATGATGAGATATGCTTTTTCCTTTTAGAATATAATTTACCCAATCTAGGAAACACAGAAAAATAGAAAAATCCACAAAGCACTGAAAAGCCTAGTAAAAACCAAAAAATCTGAGAAGATACCAGGCCTATATCAAACATCCCTTGCATTTAAGAGAACAATATTAAAATTCCTATTACAAAAGAGAATAGTCCCATTGCTTCTACAAGACCAGCACCTATAAGTGCCATTTTTTGCATATTTTCTCCCGCAGAAGGGTTGCGAGCAACTCCGTTCAATAATGCGTTAAATATCATTGCAACACCGATTGCAGCTCCTAGCATACCAAAACATGCAAGTCCTACACCGATAAATTTTAAACCGCTAACATCCATAATAATAATATCTTATAAATTAATAAAAAAACTAATGTAAGTTTATAGCATCACTCAAATATAAACAAGATAAAATAGCAAATATATACGCTTGTAAAATTGCTACAAATATCTCAAAACCTGTAAATATTGCTACCAAACCTATAGGAAGTAATTTTGCAAAAAGCCATATAGTAGCTGCAAAACCAGCAAGTACTTCCAATAAAATATGCCCTGCAACCATGTTGGCTGTAAGACGCAAAGCAAGCACCAAAGGGCGTGCAAGGAATGTGAAAAGCTCAATCAATATTATTAAAGGTAATAATATTTTTGGCATCCCTGCTGGTGCAAATAGAGAGAAAAATTTAAATCCATGTTTAATAAGCCCTATTACTAAACATGACATAAATACTACTATTGCTAATGTAAAATTGACTATAAAGCTACTTGTGCATGCAAATACGGTAGGGAAGAGGCCTACTATATTAGCGCATAACACAAACATGAATACGCTCATAACAAATGGCACAAGATTTTTACCTTTTTCTCCTATGTTTTTCAGCACAAGGTCTCTTATAAAGTCATCTAATATCTCAATAGCGGCCTGTGCTTTAGAGGGAATTATAGAGGTGTTTTTAAGTGCTAACATAAATCCAAAGCAAATCCCCGCCATAACAACTACCACAGACATGCTTGAGTTAGTGATGCTTATATCTACGCCACTTAAATTAAGATTGAATATTTTATTTACTATAAACTGATGTATCGGGCTGTGCATTTTTTATCTCGTTTTCTATTATTTTTAATATTTCTTGGCGATGGAAACCTCTCACTATCTTCTTATTTATTATAAATATAGGTGTAGCATTTACATTAAGGTTATTCACAAGGTCCATTGTATTTTCCATTAATATATCTGTGATTTTATCATTATTTAAGCATTTTTGGTACTCATCTTTTGATATGCCTTTACTTTGAGCAAAATTCTCAAGAAATATATTGTAATTTTTATTATATACCCATTGAGATTGCTTCTGAAATAAATACTCTATATTTTCAAACATTTCATTGGGGCTGTAACATCTTATTAGCATTGATGCATCTAAGTCTTGCTTATATGCTATAGATTCCCTCAGGATATAGAATATTTTTCCTGTATCTATATATTGAGTTTTTATTAATGAAAACAGGGTGTTATGATATGCAGCGCAAGCATGGCATGTAAAGGAAGAATATTCTATCATTTTTATAGGGGCAGAAGCAATGCCTATGCTGATATCAGTGTTTTTCAGTTCTAGAACCCTTTCATCATATGCATTTGTTAATATTGTTGAAAATAATATTAAAAATATTGCAAACCTCATGTTAAAATATGTGTTAATTTGATACAGTGCTACACTAGGGTATAATAATACTATTTTATGGATAAAAAATATATAAGAAATTTTGCTATCATTGCGCATATAGACCATGGAAAGTCTACCCTTGCAGATAGGCTAATACAGCTTTGTGGTGGCCTTGAAGATAGAGAAATGAAGTCTCAGGTTTTGGATTCTATGGATCTGGAGCAGGAGAGGGGCATTACGATTAAAGCGCAGGCTGTGAAGCTTATGTATAAAGCTTCAGATGGCCATATCTATCAATTTAACTTGATAGACACGCCAGGCCATGTTGACTTTGCATATGAAGTGAATAGGTCACTTGCTGCTTGTGAAGGCTCTATATTGGTTGTAGATGCAAGCCAAGGGGTTCAGGCGCAAACTTTAGCTAATGTTTACCATGCCATGGATAATAACCATGAAATATTATTGGTACTCAATAAAATAGATCTTCCAGCTGCAGACCCAGAAAGAGTAAAGAAAGAAGTTGAAGATGTAATTGGTATAGATACATCTAACAGCATTAATATATCAGCAAAACAGGGCATAGGTATAAATGATGTATTAGAAGCTGTTATAAAAAATCTACCTCCCCCCAAGGATATACCAGGGGAAGCATTAAAGGCTCTATTAATAGATAGTTGGTATGATAAATATCTAGGAATAATAATACTTGTAAGGGTTTTGCAAGGTTCTATATATAAAGGACAGAAAGTAAAGATGTTATCAACAGGCTCTGTATATACAATAGAAAATCCTGGATATTTTTCACCTAAGAAAGAATATTGTGATAAATTGGAAGCTGGTGAAGTAGGTTTCTTCATTGCAAATATTAAAAATGTTTCAGATTGTAAAGTTGGTGATACAATTGTTAATTTTAATGATACTGTAACAGAGAAGTTGCCAGGTTTCAAACCACAGCTTTCAGTCGTTTTTTGCAGTATATACCCAATAGAGAATAGTGAGTTTGATAAATTAAGGGAGGCTATAGAGAAGCTTAGCCTAAATGACTCTAGCTTTTCTTATGAAAAGGAAAGCTCATCTATTTTAGGTTTAGGGTTTAGATGTGGTTTCCTTGGACTTTTGCATCTGGAGATATTCCAAGAAAGGCTCAGCAGAGAATTCGAAGTAGATATAATTACCACTGCTCCTAGTGTTGGTTATAAGGTTAAGCTAAAGAAAGGTAATGAGGTTTATATACAGAATCCTGTTGAATGGCCAGATCCAACAAAAATTGAATATGCGCAGGAGCCATGGGTGAAGGCAACCATTATAGTGCCAGATGAATTCGTAGGGAATATACTTGCCTTATGTGAAGATAGGAGGGGGAGCCAAATTTCAATGAACTATACATCTGGTAGAGTTATTGTTGCATATTTATTACCATTAAATGAGATTATATTTGATTTTTATGATAAGCTTAAATCTTGTTCTAAGGGCTATGCAAGCTTTGACTGGGAAATGAATAGTTATAAAAATAGTGATTTGGTGAAATTATCTATATTAATAAATGGCGAGAGTGCAGATTCTTTAGCTCTGGTAATACCAAAAATGAGAGCAGAGGGCAGGGGTAGAGAGATATGTAAAAAATTAAAGGATCTGATACCTCAGCATCTTTTTCAGGTGCCAATTCAAGCTAGTATAGGCGGTAAGATAATAGCCAGAGAAAATATAAAAGCTATGAGGAAAGATGTAACAGCCAAATGTTATGGAGGTGATATATCTAGAAAAAGAAAACTTTTAGAAAAACAAAAAGCAGGAAAGAAAAAAATGAGATCTATAGGGAGAGTGGAAGTTCCACAATCTGCATTCATAGCAGCTCTGAGGATTGATAAGTGATTGACCTATATATTGCTATATGCTAACATCAACCATCTTCAATAGAAGTATATGCATAATAAATATATAACTGTTCTTAAAGACTGGTTATGGCCAGTAAAGAAAGAGGAGCATTTAAAAGTTTTTGCTTTATCTGCTTTCATGTTTTGTACTCTCTTTAATCAGAGTGTGCTTAGAATTTTAAAAGATAGTATACTTATCCCAAACGTAAGCGTTGAGGCTGCAAGCTTTACTAAGTTATATTTTGTAACTCCGGCCGCTGCAATTTTTATAATCATATATGCAAATTTAGTAAATAATTTCTCTTTTCTAAAGTTATATGTAATTATTTCCTCTTTTTTCTCCATTGTATTCGTAATATATGCGTTTTTTCTTTACCCAAATATAAGTTATTTCCATCCATCTGCTAACTTTTGTTGTGGATTAGTAAAATCTATACCAAATTTAAAATGGTATATAGCTATTATTGCAAATTGGTCTCATGTGCTATTTTATGTGCTTTCAGAGCTATGGCCGAATATATTCTTTTCTCTTTTATGCTGGCAGTTTATTAATTCACTTACTAAATCTAAAGATGCAAAAAGGCTTTATACTATCTTTGCTTTATTTGGTAATTCAGCGCTGATATTTGCAGGTAGCTTAATGTCTGACATTACATCTAGCGATAGCTTTCTTAGAAAGCTTCTGCCCAGCAGCAATATTCATGGAGAAAGAAGCATACAAATAGCTATAGTAATATTTGTAATTTTTTCTGTTTTAGCGAATTATTTGGTATATTTTTCTATAAAGAATATTTCTTCACAAGATAATATATATATTACACATAAAGATAAAACAAAGTTAAATATAAAACAGAGTTTAAAATATATTTCTACATCTAAATATCTGTGGTTGATACTAATTTGTACAGCTGCTTTTGGTTTTACTATGAACCTTATAGAGTCTGTATGGAAAGACCAGATAAAACAGGTGTATCCATCCGTAGAAGGCTTTATGGACTTTAATAGTAGATATATAGCATGGACCGGGGTTGCTATATTAATATTCACTATATTAGGCAATAATATAATGCGCAGGTCTAGTAGCTGGAAATTAAGTGCTTTGCTCACCCCGGTAGTAATTCTTATTACAGGTGTTGGTTTTTTTGCTTTAGTGATGAAAAAGCAAAGTAGTTATTATTTATTACCTTATTCATCTGTAATGTTGGCATTGGCTGTAGGCACAGTGCAGAATGTTTTATCTAAAGGTATGAAATATGCTATATGGGACAGTGCAAAAGAAATGTTATATATACCCTTAGATCAAGAGCTAAAAACAAAGGGTAAGGCCGCTGTAGATATACTTAGTTCTAAATTTGGCAAGTCTCTTAGCGGGCTTCTTCAGGTGTTTGTTTTCACTGTTTTTCCTTATGCTACATATCATTCTATAAGCTGGCTATTATTCCTATTTTTTTCAGCTGTTGTTATATTATGGATTTTAGCTATAAACTCTATAGATAAAGAATATTCAAAACTTTCAGTGGAAGATTAATATATGCCTAAAATATTTGTCATCTCTGGCCCATCTGCTGTAGGTAAGACTACCCTTGCTAAAATGGTTGCTAATGAGTTTTCTGATGTAGAAAACAATGTTTCATATACTACGCGCCATATTAGGGAAGGGGAGAAGGATACCATTGATTATAATTTTATTTCTCAGCAGAAGTTTATGTTGATGAAACAGAATAATGACTTCGTTGAATATATAAATATATATGGTAATTATTATGGTACATCTAAAAGCTATATAGAAAAGAAGTTATCAAAAGGCATAAGCTTAGTAGTGGTAGTAGAGTTTGAAGGGGCTGCATATATAATGAAGTGTTTCAAAGATATAGCTATTAATATGTATATACTTCCTCCATCTATCAGAGATTTAAAAGCTAGATTTATTAAAAGAGGGGATAAAGAATCAGATATAGAAAATAGAATTTCTTTAGTAAAAAAAGAGCTGCAATATGCAAAAAATTATATGCATTATATAGTGAATGAAGATTTAAACAAGGCGTATAATGTTCTCAGATGTATAGTGAAGAGTTACTTATAAACTAGTTGTATAACCTTCACTATAGCCTTTGGTAAAATATATTTTTTCTTTTTATATCTACAAAATCACATAATAACCTAGCCCCCATCCTATTCAGGAGCATCTGCTCCAGCAACAGAGGTATCGACATCTACCCTAGCAACTGTCTCTTGCGTCTCAGCTTTTGGGCTATATTCATGGCCCAGATGCTCATCCTTATCCTGAGCGTTGGGGTCCTAGATCTAATAGAGTAAGGGCTTTGTAACACCAAGCCATGCAATCAAATCCAACACCCTTAGTACCACCCAGTTCAATAGCATTACTAAAAGCCTCTAATGCCTTATCCTTATTGTATAGCTCTGTTAACGATTAGCCTTATAATAATCCTTTATTGCTTCCTCATTACGGTCTAGATGTTGAATAACATGAACTTTCAAATTTATTGCATTTAAAGCTATAGAGCTATGCTCAATAGCTAAATCTAAATATTTTATATTCTCTTCTTTATCTGTAGTATTCTGTAAAGCAGCATTAATACAATATCCAAAAGAATATCTTACATTTTATAATCTTGAATTACAGGCAAGGTTATATAAAACTTATATATAGACTCTGCAGTTAAATTTAAGCTTTCAACTTTGCTTACTGGCCGTATATTTTTGTTAAAAAATAATTTTGTTTGGAATGGTTCTTTGTCTTGATATGTAACCCTTATATTTACATAAGGAGATTTTTCGCCCTTAATTTTAGCTGGATATAATGTTATAAAAAAGAATTCTCCATTATTATTGGTGAAAGTTGTACCCGCCCCTTGAAAGGTAGATGTAGCCTTGCTTTTAAATAGGTGTTTATCATGCTGCTTTCTCAGTGGGATATATTGGTATTTACCTATGCTATCCACTTGCCATATGTATACTTCTGCGTTTGATAATGGAATGCATGCTGCATCAAAAACTTTACCATATATAGCTATTGAGCGACCTCTTATGTTTATTACCTCTCCTACTTTTGATAGTAAGTTGTTACTACTTGGGAATGATGCTGGCTCATTATTGTCATAGTATTTTTTAGAAGGATGGCATATAGCGTTTTTAATATTAATATTCGCCGCTCCTGCATATGGCAACAATACTATAGCAAAGATGCAAAATGTATTCTTCCACTTATTTTTAATAAACTTATCCATTCTAAAAATATCTTATTAATTTCTTCTTTTAAATTGATGTCATATATGATTTCATCAATATATACATCAATATTAATTATACTATTATTTGGTAGTAATTCAGCTATAATTTTTATTTTCCCAGTATTATTTATATCAAGGCTAAAAACTTTTGAGAAGCTTTCATGAGAGATATTTTCTATAGTAATAGATCTATTGTCATCTATTTCTATTTTATATTTAGACTCAGGAGGTATTCCATTTTCTACTCTATAGATTTCATATAGATTTTTATATGATTCTGCTAAATTCGTGAAATTGTTTTTTACAGAGCTTAATGAATCTATGGTGTTATTAAGCCATGATGTTATATTGGTACTCTCATCTTTTTCTAATTCTGCAAAGAAGTTACTTATGCTGCTGGGAGTAATTTCATACATCATTTTTATTACATCTTCTAACGTGGAGTTTTTAAAGCTGGAGATTATTTTTTGTACCTCTGTATTTGTATTTATCTCTTCTAGTAGCTCTTCAAGCTTTAATTCAATTTCATTAAGTTCTATTTTTGATATAATTATATTAATGGTTTCATTTTGTGCATATTGAAAAAAATCTGTGTTTAAAAAGATCAATGCGTTATCTGTACTGAGTGTTACAGACCCTTGTGATACTTCCTCAACATATGCTATTACGGATTCAGTACTATTGGCTATAGTAATTTTTACCAATTCTGTATTATTAGGATGTGTTTTATAGTTTCTGGAGCCATAGAAAACATTTTCTTCTTGTTCTTGCTGGCTAAATTCTAAAGAATCTTGCTCCCTTTGCTGGTTCCTCTTCTTTTTTTGTCGTTCTGTAAAAATGTTTATATAGCTTGGTGATGAGCTAGGCCCATCAGAGTTATATTTAGCAATTTTATTAATAGACATATGGCATTACTCATAGGTTGCATTATTATAATATCAGATATAGACATTAAATCATCTATATTGTTATATTTTATGCTTACCTGCGCAGTTTATTAGCTATCCTTTGTTTTTTAGCTATATATAATAGTGGTATTGCTATTATGCTAGCTATAGGTATTATCAGCACAGCATATATATATACTTGTTTTGAATATACAGGAGCATTATTCACTATTTCTCCATTCCAAAATATATCCATAGCTTTAGAGATAGATACATGAAATATTGTGCCAAATATCATCATTATCATATTAGTAAAAGCCATAGATAATGATTTATATTCTTCAGGAACGCTATTTGCACTCAGATATATTATTAAGGTTTGATAAGCGCTAACAAAGCCAAGTATAAAGATCAATATTTGCAGATGTATATAGCTACAATTAAGATATAGTATAACAAAGAAAGATGCAGAAATTACTGCTGCGCATATCATAATAGCATTAAAATATGATTTTATTTTTTCTGCTAATATAGGCAGTATAAGTAGGCCAAATATCATCCCTATATATACAGTTTGTGGTATAGATGCTGCTTTAACATGAGAGTATTGATATACTGCTCGGAAAAATTCAACTCCCCATGCGTCAGAAAACCCTTCTAATGTCCCAAGAAGCAGCCCCCCTGCTACAGAGATTAGAATAATTTTTTTGTTAGAGACAAGTAGCTTTAACCCATCTTTTGTAGATATGCTAGTTTTATTTGCTTCATGTTTTGGAGCTGAGATATATATCAATAATGACAGTATTCCTCCTGCTACAAAAACCCAAATAAGGGTTTTTTTCCAGCCTATTATTTTCATCAGGCTGCACATAGGTGCTCCTGCAAATACGGCCCCTATAAGCCCTATCGTAACAGATATGCCTATTATAGTTGCAAAATATTTTTTAGGAAATTCAGTGCTAACAATAGTGAAAAGACCAAGCGCTGCCCCTGCTGAGCCTGCTCCTACAAATAATCTTCCTACTACCACTAATATCCAACTGTTTGTGAATATTAGTGGTAGAATACCCAAGCTGCTTATTAATGCACTGAGGGATATAACATTTTTAGTTCCATATTTATTAATCCATATTCCAAGAGGTATATGTATACCTGCGTATCCGAAGTAATATACGCTAGAGAATATGCCTATATCTGTAGCTTGGATTTGAAAATTTTCAAAAAAATCATTGATAATATTGCTGGGTAATACTCTTAATACATATTGAAATACATAAAAGAATGTTATTACAAGCCAAGTTGTCCATACGGAAATATTTTTTATTCCTAACATTAAGTATAATTTTATTCACATGGGAATTATAATATTATATGTATATAAATGCCAGTAATTATTTTTCTTTTTGTATAATAAACGCATTAAATAGCCATAGTTTTTAATAAAACGCTTGCATTGCATTGAAATTTTTATATAATTCCTCCAATAGACATTATTGGCCTTGCTGTAACGTTATAATAGAGGTGGGTATACAAACCAATATTTGTGTTTAGGAATGCAGAATTAACATTATATAAATTTATTTCTATATAATTTGCTAATTATAATTAATATATGCTATTATACTATTAAGCAATATAAATAAAATGAATATGAATAACAACAAACAAAAAATCATTTCTTTTAATACTTCTCCTATTAGTATTAATATTATTCAAGAAAATATCTCTATGGGGTGGGTCCCGGTAAAAATATTTTATTCAGAAAAACAATATACAGCTATTTTAGAACAATTTTCTAATGATAATACGGAAGATATATATTTGCCGCCTACATCTTCAAAGCATTCTGCAAGAAATGAGTAGGTTGGGTTACAAAATAGTGAGAATTAATTATAGTAAGTAGAGGTAATTATGAAAGATATTAAATTTGAAGAGGTTACAGATACCATAGCAGAAGATGATAGAAAGAAAAGAGAAAACTTGATGGGTAATGTTGACTCTTTAGTAAGGATAAATATAGATACGTATTATATGCGTAAGGATAAGAAATCTGCTCCCTCAATAAATGATTCATTAATAAAGGATGTTACTGATCTTGCATCACAGCTCGTAAAAGCAGGGGAAGGTAAAAAATTTACTGATTTAGTAAATACGTGGGAATCTATTGATAAGGAAGAGAGTAAAAAGAATGTTACTCAGCTTGATGATCTGGATGATTCATTTCGTAGTAATAATAAGAATAAGACGCAGCAGAAGCAATCACCCATTATAGAAATGATAAAAGGGATAGAAGAAAAATTTTGTAAACCGGCGGTAGAGGTAAGGCGTGATGCAAATGATGCTAAAGAAGTAGAAAACTCAAAAGTAAAAAAGTTACAAGAATCAGTATATAAATTCCTAAAAAGCTCAGTATATGAAGCTGAACATTCTGTAGATATAGAAAAAACTAGAAAAGGTTTAATAGATATTATAGGTAAAGATATAGATGTAAAAGATAGCAATGTTGTAAAAGAGATGGATTCTTTAATAAGGAAATCTGCAAGAGAAGCAGGCAAGTTAAGCTTTACAGACCAATGTAAAGGTTATGTTAAAGCATTTTTACATAACATAGGATTAGTAGAGAAAACTCATAAGTTGGAAGACCTTCTAGATAATAAACTCTCTGATATAGCAAAGATTGCTTCTAAAAGTGGCTTGACTGCAGAAGAAGCTACGGCAAAATCTAACAATGTTGCAAAGAAAAAAAATAATAAGGGTATTTCTAACTCAAGGTAAATAGGGAATTATAAATATATCTTTGTTCAAATTAGTTGCCAATGTTATGAAGGGTTGATTTTCCTTTTTTGGGTCTTGTTTGTGTATGATATGTAGAGATATATATTATGAAAAGGCTATATCAAGGGTATAGCCTATCTAGCCATTTTTCATCCTAAAAGGAAAAGTTAAGGCAACTTATCTTTTAAGGTTTTTTTGCATCAAGTTGTTTTCTGAGCTATTTAAGTTTTGCAAATACTCCTTTACTACTCAGGTAAATCTTTTTTCAATTTATCTTCTAATATCTGAGTTTTCTCTGCATCATATTTCTTTTTAAAATCTTGTAATTTTGAGTAAGCTTCTTTGCTTTCAGTGAAGCTTTTTTCACCTTCCTTAGGTTTCATAGCATCACTAATGTTTTGTTTTTCTGCGTCTGCAAGTTCAGAGAAGCTTTTCTCATATTTAGCTTTAGCAAGATGTTCTAATAACTGCTCTGAAGTTTCTGCATTTTTCATATCTTCTAATAGTCGAAAATCTGATTTCTCCACGCCAGCATCTTTAGCTATCTTCCTCATCAGATCCGCATGCTGCAAGTCTGCATCTTGGTTAATATCTTTTTGATCTATATTATGTTTTTCTTTCATTTTTTGTAGCACCTCTTTTTCTGTTATTGGTGGATGCAGGAAGGAAGTATTCTGATTTCTATCTTCCAATTTAAACTCCTCTTCTTTAGTTGTAGTAGTATTATATTTATTATATATATATTTAGAAGATGATATTGTACCTCTAAGGGCGCTACTTCCCACTATTTTTCCTGCTGTATAAATACCTTTTTTGATATAGCCTGAATATGCATTTTCTAAGTCTTCTATAGGTGTGGATTCACCGGCAGCTGTGAGGCTAAATGAGCTGCCAGACGTGCCAGCTAAAAGGCTAGCTAGTGATACCGCAGTACCATTAAATTTATGTAGCAAATATACTAAAACTAATAGCATGAATAATGACTCTATTGAGGAATATTGCCCTGCAAAAAAATTCTTTAGCATATTGCAATCTGACTCTATATTTGGGTCTAGAAATGGAAATTCAGGATATCTCTTAGCCTTAAAGCTATATGCAGGTTCTAATGTAAGCGTATATAAATTAGTTATTTTACTATATTCTTTTTTTGGTTTGCATATATCTTTACCTGCTTCATTTACATCACCAGTATTATATGACGTTCCGGGTACCAGCATTTCCTCCATTTTATTAGATAGATTCGTGTACTTAGGGTATGGAAACCACCAATATATTATAGATGAAGGTGGTTTTTCTTTTAAATTAAATAGGTTGTTTATTTTTATATAGTCAGGGAAATATTTTTTACATATGCCAAAACCAAGAGTTTTATATATATTATCCCGTACAAAGAAAGATATAAAAGCTATTCCGGTGAATAATATTATGGGTTGCAGAGCATATGATATTAACATCCTGAGCCAATTATCAAAATATTGTTTTGTAATACCAAATAACATGCATGTAAGGAATATAGGCGTGGTAATTATTATTATAGAAAGCATTATAAGAGCGGTGAGATATATAACGGTTGCGTTAATAATTACTATAAGTAAAAATATGAATATAGCGAAATATGCTAATATATAGAATATACCTGACCATTCATAGAACAGCATAGACATAAGCTTAGAGAGAGTTGCATAAGACATCATAAGTTGTAATATATCACCGGAGCCTGGCCCTGCATTTGCTGCTTCATTGACCCATGATATAATTTCTGTTGGGCCATCTATAAAGAGCATAAATAAGTATTTATAGAAAAAATTCCAGGAGTCTTTTTTAAATAGGGTAACTATAATGCCTATTTTAAATATATGTATAACAAGTTCTATATGATTAAGCTTAGACATGCCCATAAGATAGGAAATACCTATTATAGAGATATATAGAGTTAATAATATGGTCAATATTCTATGAAAAATGCTGTTATTAGCAATTGATTTATATAGACTTACTACCACTCCTGAATATTCACTATTAACGCTATCTTTGCTATTGCCAAATAAAACATCTTTTACTGATTTAGTAAGTTCTGCCACTATATCTGTGGATTCTTTTTTTATTCCAGACCTTATTCTAATATTGTATTGTCCTACATCATTAGAGTAGTAATTATCTAAGATTTTAAAATATAGTTTCCCGTCTAAATATTTATCTTTACTGTTATCTTGGTAATAATCGTAATATTTAAAACTTCCGCCTCCGTATTCTTCCAATTTTTGGTTTGAGCCTATTCCATATAAACCAGAATTTTCCATATAGCCTATATGAAATGCTATCCCTTGGTTTGGCTTCTGTTGCGTTGAGATGTTAAAATTGGGGTTTGTAGCATTTTTATATGCTGCATATGCATATAGGCCTTTCCCTTTTGTTAATATGCATGGAAAATTCTGTACTTTTTCTGGTTCATATTTAAATTTGCATTCTGGGTATGCTATGCAAATTCTTGGCATGCCAGCTCCCCTACTATTTATATCATTGTTTAATGCAGCTGTGCATACACCAGAGTAATTATTTTCTTCTGTTGCTATTTGCCTATCAAAATTATCCACAGTTATTACTAATGGCTTTGCATTTAAATATAACCCACTGTCTATCCATCCTGCTACTTGATAGTTATTTCCTAGGTCTTGTATCTTTTTTTTACTTGGTAGTTTTACAGTGACTGTTTCAGCGCCGAAATCATCAGCTGATATACATTCTTCTGACGAACATCCCACAAGTACTAAAAATAATATGCTAATAAGTAAATTTAATAGTGTATTATTATATTTTTGAGATAGAATATTGAACTGTCGTAATTTTTTAAAATACATTAGCACTTGCATAAGTTATACTCTGATAATATAAAAAAAACTAAAACTAATAAAGCATATAGTGATAAATATGGAAAAACTTCTTTTCTATATAGGAAATTAGCTATAGTTGCTTTATTGTTCTGCATGTGTTTTTTTGCCGTATACATATGGTCTGCCCAGCTTTTTAGTACTATTTGTTCCAAATATGGAATTACTATAGTTTCTGCAACGGTGTCTGGTAGTGAGGTGAGGCTAATTGGTTTATGTAATAAAACAGAGAGTTTAGAAATAAAATCTATTAATATAGCTTTTGGAAAATGCATTACGTTAAAAGCAGAGGATGTTAGTTATAAATATTTGGAAGGGTTAGACATAAAAGCAGAGCTTTCTTACAATATTATTTTCAATCTAAGTAGTGGCCTTAAGAGTTTAAATATTCATAATCGCCATATTGATGCTAATATATATTATGACAGCAATATTAGTGCTTTAGCGTCATATGGTGATATATCTCATATTCCTGTTGAGGCGTATAATTTGATACCAAGGCTTAATTCAGATGTAGATAAGGTAGTTGATGTACTAAAATATTTACATCTTTCTGGTAGATGTAGCAATTTAAAATGGAAAACTATAGAGAAAAAAGTAGTTGGTAGCTGCAATTTTAATGATACATATATTAGATATTATGAGGGCATGCCATATGTAGAGAAGGCATCAGGCAATGCTATTTTAGAGGGTAATAATTTAAGGCTGAATATAGATAGCGCAAAATCTATTGATACATATGGTAAAGGGATTGTAGATATATCTCTTTCTAAAGGTGGTGCTGTTACAGTAGATATTAATGCTAAAGGCCCGCTAAACAACCTATTGAAATGTACATCTGGTGCAGAAGTTCCTGGTTTTATTGCTTCTGCTAAGGGCGTAGCGAGGACGCATATATATGTATATGTTCCATATAGTGATGATGAGAGCCTTGAATATAAAGTTAGTTCAAAAGTTTCTATCCCTAATATCTTTATAGATCCTTTTGATCTGAAGCATATAGATCTAGATTGTGTTTATATTCCTTGTAAATTAGATGTCTTAGGTAGCGCTATATTAAAAGAGCATTCTAAAGTCAAAATAGATTATAAACTCCATAATAATGCCCAGTCTCTTAATATAAAAAGCAATATAGACCATAGAGATATGGATAACAAATTTATAAAGACTGACGGGGGCTATGCATATGCTGATGTTAACTGGGCATATAATAATGAGCGGGAGCAGAATTTATCCGGGATTCTGGATTTGCAAAATATACAATTCTCATTGCCATATATAGGCATAAAAAAGCAAATAGGAGAGGCTATGAATCTTAACATAGGTAGCAGTAATATGCGTGATTTTGCTATATCCATAAAAAGCAGCAGAAAGAAAATAGCAGATGCGGCTATGCAATACAGCCAGGACGTTTTCTCCTTAGATGTAAAGAATCTTAAATATAAGGATGCAAGCATAGAGCATATAAAAATCTTTAAAGATCAGAATCATAGCAATCTGGGCCTTAGAGCAGATAGCTTAAATCTTTCAGAGGCAAATTTGTTCAGCGCTTTTAATGATGGATTCAACGAAGAATCTACAAAAAAAAAATTTAAATGCAATATTTTTGTAAGAAGCATCTTAATGAAGAACTCCGTATATCTCAGTGGTGTAGATTTTGTCTTCACTGGCTTTAAAGGCAAGTTCTTCAGTAATATAAATGGAGATAAATATATAAAGGCTGCATATAGCCCTGAAAAGGGCTGGGCAGTAGTTTCTGATTCCGCTGCGTCAGTTCTTGCCTCTATTGGAGCTATGCCAATGTCCAGAAAACATGGAAAGCTAATAGCGCATATAAGGCCGCATGACAAAGAGGATATAGCAGATTTCACCATATATAATATAGTAACCCCTAATATGCCAATATTCGCAAGGATTGTTTCCTTCACATCATTTCATGGCTTAATTGGGCTGGTTGCTGCAAGAGATGAAATACCATTTACAAAAATAGAAGGTAACATTCTGCCAGGAGGAAATATATCATTAAATGCAGATAGTCCATTTTTTGACATAAGAATGCACTGCGCGCTAAATGGCAGCGTAGCCAATATTGCCGGTAATCTACTGCCCAAACTATACGGAATAACAGATATAATAGGCAATGTCCCCATTATGAAATACATTTTTACAGGTGGCAAGAAAAGGAACGGCCTTCTCTCCACAAGTTTCAGCTTCAAAGAAAAATTTTGATTTTCATCCATTTTATTAGTAACATTGCTATAGCAATTTATTATCCAAATGCCATGGCAAGAATATTCCCTACATTCGTAATACTAATATTAACATTTACATCAGTTTTTGCGCAGCTGCCTGAGAAGCTACTAAAGGCAAAGAATTCAGTCGTTACCATAGAGGCCAGAATTTCTAAATCTGCATTTGGTGATACAGGCAGAAGGGGCGGCACAGGCTTCCTTATAAATAAAGAGAAGGGGCTAATAGCAACAAATGCGCATGTAGTGACATATGCCGCAGTGGGGGATTATATGGTTAAATTCTACAATGGGAAGAAGGTCACCGCGAATCTTTTATACTATGGTAACTATGAAGATATAGCGATATTACAAATAGACCCAAGAGAGATCCCCGCTGCTTTAGAAGAAATAAAATTCTCACAGAGCAGGGCATATGTAAACCAGAAGATATATCTAATAGGTTTCAATGAAGGCAAAGACTACAGCATACATGAGGGGCATATATCCAATTTATATAGCATAGATGGCGTTCTTCCCCAGCATAGTTATATCTTAAGCATGAATTCTGCAGGTGGCTCTAGTGGTTCACCAGTGCTAACAGGTGAGGGTGAATATGTAGCGCTTAACTATGCAGGTAGCAAGACATATGGAATAGCCTTAAAAGGTGAATCTTTAAATGATGTAGCCTATGCTGCCGCCCATTCTAAAACCCCTATTCGCAATAATATTGGCGCAACATATGCCCTATATTCAATAAATGATGCAGAAAGATTCCGCAACTTGCCATCAAGAGTAGTAGAGGATTATATGCGTGGCTACAGCCAATATAAGGGCCAAATCATAACAGTGCGCAATGTAATAAAAGGCTCCCCTGCTGAAGGCAAGTTAAAGAATGGTGATATAATATGGGCAATAGATTCCAAAATTTGTGGCGCAGATTTATACAGCTTATTTAGAGTAATGGATAGCACAAAAGCAGATTCAGTAACCCTAACAATTTACAGAGATGGTAATAAGTTAGAGAAGAATATAGCTTTATATGACACAAATAAAACAAAGGTTACAAAATTCCTGCAGCTTGCGGGCTCATATTTCTTTGCATCGGATGATGCAGTCTCAATGCTCTCAGGCATGAGTATGGGCAGCATTGTCTCTGTTTATGCGGATGATGGCTCAGCATTCACAGCGCCACAATACAGAGGTTACCAAGCTATAAGAATCCTCAGTGTATTCGGAAGCAAAATAAAGACATTAGAAAGCCTAGCATCCTTTTACCCAAAGATGCAAGATAGCAAATATTTCTCTGTCTCTGCTGTGAATTTCTGCCCATATAGAAGGCAATATAACAATCTTCTTAACTTCTCCCATTCTAACTTCATTATGGATGTAGTATTCAGCCCTGCGCATACAAAGGATTTATATAACTTTGAGCCAAAGAAAGGCGGTTGGAGAATAAAATCAAATTAAAAAGGAGGTAACTTATGTATGAAGTAGCAATAATCGGAGCTGGCCCAACAGGCCTTTTTGCTGTGTTCCAGGCGGGGATGCTTAAGATGAAATGCGCAGTTATAGACGCTTTGCCAGAAGTAGGTGGCCAGTGCTCAGCGCTTTATGCAGAAAAGCCTATATATGACATTCCCGCATATCCTAAAATATTAGCAGG
The DNA here is from genome assembly GCA_030430995.1 of Alphaproteobacteria bacterium. GTDB lineage: Bacteria > Pseudomonadota > Alphaproteobacteria > Rickettsiales > Rickettsiaceae > JAUIKA01. The sequence goes on along the minus strand of JAUIKA010000002.1, from coordinate 6,109 downwards.
GGAGCTGATAGAGCAGCTAAAGCAGCAGGCTGCCCCATTTAAGCCAGAGTACTACCTCGGCCAAAAGGCAGTATCAATAGAAAACCATAAAACTCATTTCAAGGTTCATCTCTCTTCAGGCAGAGCCGTAGAGGCAAAAATAGTCTTGATAGCAGCAGGCCACGGCTCCTTTGTACATAATGCGCCGCCAATCAGCGGTATAGAGCAATATGAGGGGAGCTCCATTTTATATAGCGTAGCAGATAAAAATATATTTGCTGGTAAAAGGGTTGTAGTGGCCGGCGGGGGAGATTCCGCAGCAGATTGGGCAATAGAGCTAAGCCAAATAGCTGCCAAGGTAAGCATAGTCCACAGAAGGAATAAATTCAGATGCGCCCCAAGCTCTGAGCAGAAGCTCCTGCAGCTTTTCTCAGAGGGGGTAGTGGACATAATAACGCCATACCAGCTCAGCGGCATAGAAGGCAGCGGTGGAACCCTCAGCAGGGTTATAGTGGCAGATCTAAAAGGCAAAGAAAAAGCAATAAAGGCAGATTTCCTCCTCCCATTCTTCGGCCTAAAAACAGACCTGGGCGCCATTTCTTCCTGGGGGTTAGAGCTATGCCCAAATGCAAGGGGTATAGAGGTAGATATAGCCTCTTGCCAAACAAGCACCATTGGTATATATGCAATAGGGGACGTTGCGCATTATGAGGGCAAGCTAAAGCTGATATTAACCGGCTTCGCAGAAGCAGCAACGGCCTTGCACCACAGCTACCCACGCGTATTCGATGGTAAGAAGCTCCACTTCCAGCATTCCACAACAACCGGCGCAGTCTCTCTTTGAGGGGTAGCCATTGTTATAATGCATTTATGGAATAGATTTGCCATAATGAAGCTATAGCAATGCTACCAGATATAACCAAATGGGGTAAGATATTGACAATCGAAAAACTTTGAAATTCTTGGATTCACCATATATCTATCTTATGTTTATTGTTACCAGATGTCAATATATTGCGCTCCCAGGCTATAAACTGCCCAAGGATGGGCTGCATTCACGCTATATCCATTGCCCTTTCTGATGCCAATATATTGCCCAGCTGGGCTGTGCCATGCCCATCAATCATGTTATGATATAGCAAGGCCGATATAAAATAGTAACGCTAGATTTTGATTAAAAAATGGTATTCAACTATATCCATTATAGCAAATATATGGTTCATAACTATTTTATATTGATTAGGCAATAGTCCATAACTATTTTATGTTAACCTAAGTTATATCACATAAAACTCTCCAAACCCCAATTGTTGCAGAAAAAGCACATAAACCACTATCTAGATATAAAAACAACATCCAACTACATATTTATGCTTGAAGAATTATGCGATATGTAGTTTACTTGTTAGCGTACGCCCTGAGTATATTTTGCGCAGGGTATTTTTAATTAACTAAAAAAAGGTGATATGGATAACATATTTAAGAAAAATAATATATCTAAAAAAGATATAACAAAGAAAATTTTGATGGCAACCGTTGCTGGTTGTGCATTGATTAGTAGCGGGAGTGCGTTGGCTGATAATACACAAGAAGTTAATGGTGATGTTAATATCCAAAATGGTGATGATATAGGTTATGAGTGGACTGCTAACGGTAAATTAACCATTGATAGAAATAATGCTGTACTTAAAGGTATGCAGGTTGGCGGTAATGCAGGAGTAATTGAATTTAATGGAGGAAAAGCTGCTACTGATGGCGCAACAGCTACAATCGGTGCTTATGGTAGAACTGCTGGAGGTACATTAAATGTCAATTTTACAGAGAATAATCAAACTTTAATACTTGATGGTTCTGTGGCCGCTGGTGGTGGAAGAAACTGGACTAATGCGCCAACAAAAAACCAATATGATGCAGGTTTCACAATCAAAGCTGCTGATGCTGCGCATAATGACATTATACAAATCAAAGCTCGTGATGGCCAAAAAATGACATTCAAAGGTACAACATTTGCAGACACAACAAGATCCACCCTTAAAGCCACAACATCCGCTGATGTTACACTTACTGCTGAAGCTAAGTTCGCGAATGTAGAGATTGCTAATAACGAATCCCTAAAAATACAAGGGAAAGATTTCACTGTAAATGCTAAATCTAATGCTGCTGGTGGTGCTCACCCTCAATCAGACCAAGGTCTTAAGCTTGTGGGTGCTGATTCAGAAGCTGTTTTCTCTTCAGAAGGTGGTGCCGATAGAGCATTCACAATAGAAAATATAGTTGCTAATGCAGGCGAAGGTAAAATCACATTGGTAGCAAATGGTAATAAGCTTACTTGGGGTGGTGGCCACATAGCTGGTAATGCACAAGGCGCTGGTAAAGATCTTGATGCAAACAATCAAACCCAAGCTCTGGGCACAGTAACATTTGACTTCCAAACAAATAATCAAATAGATCTTGGTGGTGTAAAAGTAATTACTGAAAAGACTGTGATTAAGACTAAGATTGCTGGTATAGGTCAAAATATAGTACTAGTAAATGGTACAAATTTAGGCGTTGTTAAATCTGAGTTAGTGGATGGTTCAAAAGTAACTCTTGAATATGGAGATGCAGAAGCTACAGTTGGCGCTATGGAGCTAAAAGGTAAAGGTACACTTGTCGTAACTGGTAATAAAGGTGGTGATGGTTCATATCATGCTAATGCAAAAATGGGAACTGTTAAATTCATGAAAAAAGATTCATCATTTGTATACCAAGCTGGCCCTGAAGCTAATGCATTAAAATTCTATGATGATGCAGGGAAAGAAACCAATTCTCCTTTCAGAAATGCAGAAGAAGGTTTTGGTATAGTTAGTGTAGGTAACGCTGTTGCTGATTCAGTAGTGAAATTTGACTTAGCTGCTAAGGAAGATGGTAAATTAAAAGCCCTTAACGCTGTAAACCTAACATTAGGCCACGGTTCAGACCTAACAGTTAAAGGCCATGTAATGGCTAACAAAGCTGCTCTTGACTTTGGTGGTCAAGATAAAGCATTCGTAGTAACAACAGACGGCAGAGATGCGAAAGATGGCGCGCTTCAATATAATGTAGGTAAAACAACATTCGCTGATGCTGATAATGATGCAAGAAAGTTAACATTCACAGCTGCTAACAAAGGTACTGACATTGAAATCAGAGGTAAATTAGTGGGTGATGCTAAAAATGCTGCTACAAAAGCTAACGTAATATTTAACATTGATGAAGGAAGAACAATCACTCATTATGGTAGCTTAACAGCTATTGGTGATGGTGCTAAGAATAGATCAGGCATTAACCTAAACCATGCTGACTCAGTATTCCATGTGTCTTCAGAAGGTACAGAAGCTGCACAAACATATGCGCTTCCTGTTATAGGCAATGGTGGTGCTGATAAAGGCGTAGTTAAATTCACAGCTGGTGCAGGTGAGAATGAAACTTTAACTGTAACAACAGATGCTTTATATGCCGGTGCTCACTCTCTAAAAGAAGTTGAATTTACAGTAAAAGGAGAGAATAACCTTACATTTAATTCAACTAAAGGAAATAAAACAAAAGTTTCAGCAGATAATTTAGTGATCAGTGGTGAAGGCACAAAAGGCTTTGCAGTGATAACAGATCTTGCTAAAGATTCAGCAATTGCTAAGGTAACATTCAAGAAAGATACAAAAGCTGGTATCAGATTTACAAGTACAGAAGCTGCTGGAGTGACATTAGATAATGCAACAGTTGAAGAAGGCGCAGAAGCTAGATTTGAATTAAAAAATGTAAGCTTTGATAATATCACAGCAGCTAAAGACAATACTGCTTCTGTAGAGTTGATCAAGGGTAAAGGTGGAACTATCGGGTCTAATAAAGTGGCATTTAAAGAAATTCATCTTCATACAGGCTATGCAGCGGGTATATTGAATTCTAAATATGCATTAAAATTAGAAGATGGTGAGCATAATATTGATGATGCTAAAATTTCTGGTTCTGTATTTGCTGAAAAAGGTGATACTACAATTAAAGGTGATAAAGCGAGTTATAATGATGTAGTATTTAATGTTAAGGGTAATAAACTGACATTAGATAGTAAAGACTCTAGTATTTCAGGAGATGTTAAAGTTAATACAAAATTAACTTCTAATTCTCAAAGCCAGACAGGGTTTAAATATGGTGTTGTAAGAGATAATACAACTGCTGTTAATGCTGGTTGGGTTATGAAAGATACTGATGTAGCATTAAAGAATGTAAAGAATATTACAATTTCTGTAGAAACAAATGATAATCTTGATGGCATTCGTCTTGAAAAAGCAGTTGAAAAAGATCCTTCAATGATAGTAAATGCCCTATTTAGTAATAATTTAGCTGGATATAATGGTACATTTACTGTAGAGACAGATCATGACTATGTACATCTGAACGCAGAAAGAGATGCTGAAGGTAAATATTTAGCTAAGGTATGGATTGGTGCAACTGAAAAGCATAAAAAAGAAATTGCAGCAATGATGGAAAAAGATCTTCCAGAGGGTGTTGCAAAAGACTTAGCAGAATTATATGGTGCTAAGATCGTTGACCATAACAATTGGGAAAATGAAAAAGGTTACAATGTATTAGGTAAGCTTACTAAAGAAGATAAAGTTAAAGTTGTTGAGCGTTTGTCTGTAGATGGTGCTGTGGCAACAAAACAAGCTCAGAAGGCTGTTGACGCATCTGTTGGTAGTGCTGTTTCTTCATTACAAAGCCGTATGTCAGAAGTTGAAGTTCCTGTGGCCGGGCCAGTAAGTTCTGGTGATGATGCATCTAAAACAGGTGTATGGGCAGGTTTCTTTGGTGGTAAAGCTACTGCTTCTAAAACTAAAGACAGTAATGAATTTAACATCAACACATATGGTGGTTCTATTGGTGCTGACATGAGAGTTGGTGAGAATGGAGTGATGGGTGTTGCTGTTTCTTATGCGGATTCTGATGCAAAAGAAAAAGGTGCTAAGAAAGAAGATGCAAAAACAACAGTACAAGCTACAACATTTGCTGTATATGGTAGTGCTAAAGCATCTGATTTCATGTCTCTTTCTGGTGTAGCGGGTATTATATCTGGTAATGCTAAGACTAAGTCTAAAATATTAGATTCTAATGCAACAAGCAAAAGAGATTTACTTGGTTTTGTAGGTAGCGTTAATGCTAACTTCCATAAAGATATAGCTGAAAATGTGAAATTAGTTCCTTCAGCAGGAATTAGCTTCTCTACAGTAAGTCTTGATGGAGCAAAAGAGTCAGTAGGTGAAGATAGGTATAGCGTTATTGGTACTACAACCAAGAAGAATACAGCTACTAAAGTTACAGCTAACCTAGGTGCTAAAGTACAAACAACATTTGATATATTAAATGATGTTAAAGGGCATGGTGAGCTGCGTTTAGCTGCAGGTTATGATGTAGTGCAGAAGCTTGGTAAAGCTGAGAGTAGATTAACAGGTATGAAAGATGCAGAGGGTAACTTCTATGCTGCAGACCTTAAGAAGGATGCAGGAAGAGTTTCTGGTAAGATCGGTCTTGGGCTTGGTGCTAAGACAGGAAGCTGTACTTTTGATGTGAATTATGATATGTCTATAGCGAAGAAATTCGTAGGGCATCAAGGAAGTTTAAAATTAAGAGTAGATTTCTAAAGATTACATAAGAGGGGTAGTTATAATTACCCCTTTTGGGTATTCATAGCTATTTGCTGATATTGTAGATATGTATGGAAGGGTAGTAAAAAGTTGTAGCTTGTTCTCCCTTCTCCATAAAATTTTTTGTTAGCTTATAGCGAAGATGCCTGAGTCTAGAGAATAGAATTTATATATTATTATATAGAAGATATATCTTCTCTTTTTAGTTAGTTGAAGGCCACCTTTTTGGTGGCTTTTTTTATTGGTATTTTTATATATCTGTTTCAATATTTTTGTGTTGTGTGATATGGCCAATCTGGTATAAAGATGTTGCTTATACTAGTAATTTTCGGTATGACATATTCAATAGATTTTAGAAAGAAGGTTCTAGGGAACCGTCAAGTTAATTTAGGAGTGTAAAAATTTCTAGAATTTGGTAGATTAAAAAGATCAATTAATAGGTAAAAACATGCTTTTTTCTCCAAAAGGTTATA
>JAUIKA010000058.1 GCA_030430995.1 Alphaproteobacteria bacterium | reverse complement strand
ATATCTCTGTATAATATATCGGATAATATTGCAATGGGTAATTTGCATACAGAAGGAGATGTTATGAACAGGAAAGGTTACAATAAATCTACCCATTCTATAACTTGGGATATCAAGGGCTATAATAACATTTTAAATGCAAAAGCAATATATGCTTTATATAAAGATAGTGAATATAAAAGGCTTAGTAAATATGACAAGGACGTTCCTATTTGTGATTATAACAAGCATAAAGATAACTGTATGATTATTTGGGGAATGAAAATTCAACCAAAATTAGCAGCATATAAAAACCATGTAGATTATGCGGGAGTAGTGAATGGAGGATGCGTATTTTCTAAGGTTAGTAATAATTATTTACATAATTCTGTTAGGGTAGGTATAGATATAGAAAGGCCATTATGTTTAGTGAAATATGGTGATAATAAAACTATGCAAGGTGACTGTGCCTATGTTTATGGTATTTCTGGTGATAATATATCTTTTTCTGTACTGCAAGCTATTAATAATAATTTTGATATTCTTAATAGGGGTACGCTATCTAATGATGGGTTTGGATGGGACATCCCTGGGTATAATGAAGTATCAACAAAGGCACGCGTGATATATGCGTTATATGACTCTAGTAAAAAAGAATATACAAAGCTTAATAATTATGACCCATCTGTTAGGTTCTGTGGTGACCCAGATGTAACTTCAGATGGGATATGCCAGACTATATGGGGAATTAACCTAGGCCAATATCAAGATGCGTCTATATCATATAACGCTTCTAGTAGTGAAGGTATATATAAAAGTGATATTATTACAATATCTGATAGCCATGGGAAGAGCTATGATTTTATTTTGGCTATATCAGATAAGCAAATTTTTGTAGATAGTAATCTTAACCCTAATAAAGAAGGGGAATATGTTTTATTGCCTAATTATATATATGTATTTGCAATTAGGAATGGTTTATATGAGCAAATAGCTAGCTATAAAAGGCCCCCTGCGCCGGATATTGCTCCGATGGCTTGTAATGACTACATTGCGGGATGTCAAAATAATTCATATACAACTCCATATATCGTAGCTAATATGAGTATAAAGCAGAAGGACCCTAGAATTGCTATTGGTAATAATAAATGGTTTGTTAATAAGGTAATTCAAGCTGATAATGTATCTTCCACAAAATCAGATAAAACAAATCTTTTAGGGGTGGAAATTACAGCTTTTGTTACTGATGAAGCAAATGCTCAATTTCCTTTTTATGGGGATAGAGTGGGTAAGATCAAGATGCTAGAACATAATTCAAAAAATACAAAGAATAAAAAGGATAAATCTTATAAATATATCAGTGATTTTTCAACATATTTCGGAATTTATAAAAATAACGCTAATCCTATCAAGAATAAAAAAGCTTATTATTTGCATGGATTAGAATATATTGGTGGGAAATATGTTAGGGGTGGAAAATATATATGTTTAAATAATAATATTTCATTTAAATCAGGTAATAAAAAAAATGAGGTTTTAACTTATTATCAAGGCAAAAAAACTAAACAAGAGAATAAAGCGGCATTACCTTCATCTCTTTTAAAAGACAGGATTTGGCCACAACCTTCAGAAGGGGCAGAGCTAGCTGGAATGTATTATGATAAGTATAATTTAGCTAAATCTAACCCATTGCCTCTGCCGCAATCTATTATAGAAAAATTTGGTATAACCAAGGCATCAATATTGAAAATTGAAGAAAATAAAGCTGCTGATAGAAGTAGTAATGTTAAAAGTAAGAGTTCAGGGAATGTCGCAATTGTGAACTATAACCAGGATAAATGCACAATCAGGCCTAAAACTTCTAGAGAGCTTGGTCTTTGCGTTCCTATTGCGGATTCACCTAAATGTGTACCTATTAAAGCTTCTGAGGATACAAATTATGCATCATGGCCAGAAGGCGGGGCAGGGGATAAAATAAAAGGGAAATGTAAGAGTGGATACAGGCCAAAAAGTAAGGAGTCTCTGAATAGGTATTGTACTTTGCAGATATCAGATCCTGATGCAGCTATTCCAAAATTTGTAGCAGAATATGAGCCTATGACTAGTAGTATAGGATGTGAATCAAAAAGCATAATGGAGAGAATAGAAGATGCAATGAATGAGATTTTTGGGACAAGTGATGCCGCAATAAGGTTTAATTATATCAAGGGAGAATTTAATATATTGAGTCAAGATGATGATTCTATAAAATTAAGTGGCCCTAATAACTCTGTAATCACTATTTATAAGAATAGGCTTATATATGAGGGGCCAGCTCTAGATGCTGCTTATATACCGCTTACCATTATTCCTTCTAAGATAGGTAAGTTGAGCTACAGATATTCTGCTGACAAAGATGTAGAAAATGTAGAATCTATTTTTTCTATGAATATTATAAATGCTAATGGCAGTTCATATGAAAAATCATTATATGTAGAGAAAACTTATAATTTATTGCCTCTTATATCTAATGTAGCAGCCCTAAATATGAGTAAAGCTGTTAATATTAATATAAATTTACAAATGCAAACAAAAATAAAGCAAAAATTCTCAAAAAAATTGAAAGACGCAAAATTAAATATAGAGTTAAATTATGAGGCTGAAAAATAAATTATGAAAAATGATTATTTAAATACCGATGCTCAGAAGCTTAAGGATATTTTAAGAGAAATAGATGGAATAAAGTCAAAAGATATTATAGTACATCAGAATTATGGGGTAGGTAGTTTATATGGCCTTGTCTCTATGAAGTTTCTGAATGTTAGGCATGATTATTTTAAGATTCAATATTTAGGTAATGATATATTATATGTACCTATTGAAGATTCATATTTAATTAAAAAATATGGATATGAAAATGCAGAGCTAGATAAGCTTGGTTCAAATAATTGGGAGAGAAGAAAAAATCTGCATAAAAAGAAGATAGAAAATATGGCTGCTGAGATTGTGGAGCTATCTGCTTCTAGGGTTTTATCTGAAGTGCCTGATGTTTATTATGACGCAGATGCATATAACAAATTTTTACAAGAATTTCAATATAGCTTAACAGCTGACCAAGAAAACACAGTAGAGGTTATAAAAAAAGAGCTACTTCATAGCAAAAAATTAATAAATAGGCTTATATGTGGGGATGTAGGTTTTGGCAAAACAGAAGTTATAATACATGCATGTTTTTTATTTCTAAGAGGGCTTAGTAAAGAGATTCGCCAAGTTATATTTCTTTGTCCTACCACTGTGCTAGCAAGGCAGCATTATAAAAGCATTAATAATAGATTAGAAGGCTGGGGGATAAAAACAGTTGAGCTTTCTAGGATGATTACTAGGAAAGAAAAAGAAGAGAATATCAAGAGAATAAATTCAGGAGATGTAGATATTATAGTAGGAACGCATACTCTGCTTTCTGCTAATATTACCATGAAGGAGAACTGTCTTATTGTTATAGATGAAGAGCAGATGTTTGGAGTGGCTCAGAAAGAGAAAATAAAATCTTTGCAGACAAAGTCACATGTAATATCCATTTCTGCAACGCCAATACCAAGGAGCCTGCAGATGGCTATTACAGGTATTAAAGACCTAAGCTTAATAGCCACGCCACCTTTAGGTAGGGAAGATATACAGACTGAGGTTATAGACTATGATATAAAACAAATTGCAGAGGTATTAAAATTTGAAAAAGAAAGATCTGGAAAGAGTTTTTTTGTATGTCCGCATATAAAAGATTTGCAAGATATTCAATCTGATTTGCAGGATGCTTTGCCAGAGTATAAAGTTGTTATGGCTCATGGAAGGTTAAGGGCTGATGAGCTTGATAGGATAATGGTAGATTTTTATAACGGTAAATTTGATATTTTGCTTTCTACAACTATTGTCTCTTCAGGTTTAGATGTGCCTGGTGTGAATACAATAATAGTTTATAACGCTCATCTTTTTGGTTTGGGGCAGCTGCATCAGCTAAGGGGTAGGGTTGGTAGAGGCAAAGTAAAAGCAAGGGCATATTTTATCATGCCGGGCAATGCTAAGGTTACAGAAAACGCTCTTAGTAGAATGGATATAATAAAAAATACCAGTAAAGTAGGTTGTGGATTTAATATCGCGAGTGCTGATATGGACATAAGGGGCTTTGGTAATATTTTAGGGAAAGAGCAGGCAGGAAAAATAAAAGATATAGGTATAGAGATGTATCAGGAGATGTTAGAAGAGGCTATATCAGGCAGTAAAATAGCAGGTTTTGATGTAGAGGTTAAAATTCCTATAGAGATATATATTCCCGAGTCATATATTAAATCTATAGATTTGAGAATAGCTTTTTGTCAAAGAATAAGTAATGCAAATAATCAGGAGTATCTTGCAGAGACAATTTCAGTGCTTGAACAGAGGTTCGGCACAGTCCCGCAGCCGGTTATGAATATGGCAGAAATAGTCAAGGTAAGGAATAAATGCAGGCAACTTGGCATTATTAGTATTTCTATCAGTAGCAGTTATATCATTAAATTAAAATATAAGAATAAAGAAGATTTTTTTAAAGCTATTATAATATTTGATTCAAATAAGATTAGGTATAAAATTGATTCTAGTAATAATTTTGTTATCACTAATAATATTTTTAACATTTCATATATAGATGCAGTGCATAATATGCTTGAGGTTGCCTCAATAAAGCTTGATAAAAGCAATATGGGTGGTGTGAATTATGAGCAGAATGTTGCAACTATATAGCTTTTCTATAATTATAATTGGGTTTCTATATTACGCGAATACAAGTTTAGCAGTTATTTATTATATAATAAATGCATTATATAACAAGCTAAGCATATGCCACCAGGAATTATAGAATTATCTCCGGAGATTTTTTCTGATATAGATAAATTTTTAAGTAAAGAGAGTTCTTTAAATAGAATGGCTACAGCTAAGGTAAGGATTATAGGAACATCAATAGAGAGGAGCTTTGCATGGAGCGATATTGAGGCAGAAAATTATATTCAATATCTACAGCTACAGAAGCAGTTATTTGCATCTTTCCTGCATAGGGAAGACCCTAACATGCCTGAAAAGCAACAACAGGCTTTGTATCACATAGATAAAGATACAAAAAAATGTTTTGACAGTTTTTATAAAGCTTTTGAATCAGGGGTAGATGAATCTAAATTATTTCTTTATGAAGATATGGAGAAGTTACATCAAGGGTGGCGTGATGCATCTTATTATCACAAAGCTGTCCAAGATATTTGGTCTATATATCCAGAAAATTCTAAGAGAAGCTTTGCTTTATTAAATGATAGCAATGGAGAATATTCTCAATGGCATAAAATGGCTTCTTATGATAGGGCGGTTCTAGGTATTTGGATTAATGGATACCAGCAGTACACTGAAAAATGTTTTGATTCATTAATAGATAAGCATTACAAGAACCCAAAGCATATTATAGCAGTTGCTTCTAAGTTATTTCCTGAGGGGGAGAATATAGAATATGCTGTTCATAGCAAAATATTTGATAGATATTCAGAAAAACTGGATGAATTAGAGAGGCTTAAATATATGCTATATTTTGTTAAAGAAAAGCTGCTTAAACCGGCATATAGCATTATTAAATATTATTTTTTTACTAAAGACCCTATAAGAGAAAAATTATCTAATATAAAATATATACCAAAATGGGGTAGTTTAGATAGCAGACCAAAATCCGCTAAAGATTTATGGAATGGGCATAATAAACGCTATGGACTTTCTGCTAAGGTGCAATATAAAGATAACGGAATAAAGCTTGTAGCCAATATAATAGATGACCGTGAGGTAATACCACGTAGGCTACGTGTTGTAGCTGTAGGCAAGAAAGCAAGAAGGTTTTAAGGTGACTATGAGGGTTTTATATGGTAAGTAGTGATAGGGAAAAGCCAAAGAGGCTGCATTCCCCTTAGGCTTTGCGTATTACCATAATTTCTGTCAGCAACTCTTCTTCCGCTATATATGTAGGGTCATTTAAATATTTTTCAATCGTCGGTGCATTCAGGTCTATATTATATTTTCTAATATTTTCATCTGTATATATTTCACTGTAAGTATCACTTAGCTTATGGTAAGGGCCTCTATGAATAACAGATATAACATTGCACTCAGGTATATATTTTAACTTTACATCTCCTGATTCTTCAGCATCCTCAAATACTCTAATGCATGCATCATACCTACAGTTTTCAGTAATGTTAGGGTTGTCATGGCATATTCCGAATGATTCTGTAAGTGGTGTATTAGTGGCTTTGATCCATTGTACTAAATTACCCCATGTTGGCATACTATCACCATATTTACCTACAAATCTAATGTAAGCTATTTTTGTTTTCAGGAGTTTTTTTTCTAAAATTTGCATAAATAAATACCTATTCATATGATATATCACTATAGCAAAACATATGTTGTGATGCAATCATTTATCTGTATAAATACAGATACTAATTACCATCTTTCACAAGGCTTTATTTTTATTATTTGTATAGGGTTACTTTGTCTTGCAAAATGCATAAATATAAGGGATAATATTATAAATAAAAAAAAAGAGGCTGTATGTTATCCAAGTTAAATTATCCTGCTATATTGACGTTAATAATATACCCTATAGCTATGGGGATAGGCTGTTATTTCTATATAAGTAATTATGGTTTTGGTTGGTCGCAGTTTTGGATGATGGTAGCTGGATATTACATTTCTAATATCACAGTAGGTGTTGCCTTGCATAGGGGGTGGTCTCATAATGCTTTTAAGATGCA
>JAUIKA010000057.1 GCA_030430995.1 Alphaproteobacteria bacterium | reverse complement strand
CCCACCTGTCCACCAGCTTCTGCATAAAAAGGAGTTTGATGAGTCACTACCCATATTTTCCCTTGCTGTGCAGGTATAATTTTAATTATACGCGCCTGGAGATTGGTATATATATATCCTAAAAATTCTGTAGCGCCATGCTGTAAGTATAAATCATACCAAATTTTATCTTCTTTTTCCTCTCCTGAACCAAGCCAAGCTGCCCTTGCTATCTCCTTCTGCTTATTCATGGCTTCCGTAAAACCTTCTGTATCAAGACCTATGCCTTTATCTTTTAAAATATTCTCAGTAAGATCTAACGGGAATCCATATGTATCATAGAGCTTAAAAGCAACTTGCCCTGAAAGTTTACCTCCTGAATTAGACTCTATTTCTGAATCTAGAATTTTAAGTCCACGTAGCAAGGTTTTGTTAAAACTTATCTCTTCTGCCTTTAAAACATCCTTCATGAAACTACTAGCAAACGCTAGCTCCGGGTAACTACAAGACATTCCACTAACAAGATTGTCAACTAGCTTATGTAATAAAGGCTCAGAGTAGCCCATAGCATGTATATGCCTTGCTGCTCTTCTGATAATCCTCCTTAGTACATAGCCCCTTCCTTCATTTGAAGGCATTATACCTTCTGCTATTAAAAAACAGCTAGATCTTAAATGATCTGCTATTATTTTATGATGTATACCACCACCTGGAATATTAGAAATTTTCTTGCTCTCATCAATAATAGCTTTAAGGATATCTGTATCATAATTATCCACAACATTTTGAAGTACAGCGGCTATCCTCTCTAGCCCCATTCCGGTATCAATAGCTTTATTTGGCAATTCACTCATGCTCCCATCTTCATGCTTTTCATATTGCATAAACACCATATTCCAAATCTCCACATATCTATCACCATCCTCATGCTCAGAGCCAGGTAAACCCCCGAATATTTTATCGCCATGGTCATAGAATATTTCACTACAAGGACCACACGGGCCTGTAGACCCCATAGACCAAAAATTATCTTCAGTGCTGATTTTTATTATCCTGCTCTCCGGCATAGAAGCTATCTTCTTCCATAAGTTAAATGCTTCTGAATCTTCATGGTACACTGTTACATATAGCTTATCTTTAGAGATACCAAGTGTTTTTGTAAGAAAATTCCATGCATAACTTATAGCTTCTTCTTTAAAATACCCACCGAAAGAAAAATTACCAAGCATTTCAAAAAACGTATGATGCCTATGTGTATAACCAACATTTTCAAGGTCATTATGTTTCCCACCAGCACGGATGCATTTCTGGAAACTTGTAGCATTCTTATAATCCCTAACTTCTTGTCCTGTAAATAAATTTTTAAATTGCACCATCCCTGAATTAACAAAAAGAAGGCTTGGGTCATTATGAGGTATCAAACTAGAGGATTTGACATACTCATGCCCTTTGCTTTTAAAAAAATCTATAAATGCATTTCTTATACTGCTACTGCTGCTATTATTCATCTCTTACTTCTTCTCTAGAGTTAATTATCTTATCTATAAGGCCAAACTTCAATGCTTGCTCTGGATCCATAAAATTATCTCGCTCCATATTTTTTTCTATAGCTGTAATATCTTGCCCTGTATGTTCCACATAAAGGTTATTTAACATTGACTTTATTTTTAATATCTCTTTAGCATGAATTTCTATATCTGTTGCCTGCCCCCTAAAACCTCCTGAGGGTTGATGTATCATAATTCTACTATGAGGCAATGAATATCTTTTACCTTTAGCTCCGCCAGTTAAAAGCAAAGAGCCCATAGAACAAGCTTGCCCCATACATAGGGTCACCACATCTGGTTTTATATACTGCATTGTGTCATATATAGACATACCAGCTGTTACAACTCCACCAGGAGAGTTAATATACATATATATAGGCTTCTTAGGGTCTTCTGCTTCTAAAAATAGAAGCTGCGCAACTATTACCCTTGCCATATGGTCTTCCACTTCATTTGTAACAAAAATTATTCTCTCTTTTAGAAGGCGGGAATAGATATCATAAGATCTTTCCCCTTTTGATGTATTTTCAATTACTATAGGTACAAATGACATTTTCTTAATGGTTTTATTATTTCTTTACAACATGGCGTACTACATTGATATCATCTTGCTCTTTTATCTCTTGCATTGCTATATCTTCTCTTACGCGCATCTCATAAGATTGTATCAGAAATTCAAATTTTTTCACCTCAGAAAATGCTTTCTGCAACTGGTCTATTATTTTTTCTAACTCCTTTTTTGAATATTCTAGCTGCTCTTGATATTTTATATAAGCATTTCTAATGCAATTTAATTCATTTTCAAATAATTCACTCAGCCTCATACCTGACTCTTTATAGGCAGTATATGAGTCCGTAGTTTGCTGATTAATTTTCTTTATTTCCTTTTCAATGGTTTCAATATATTCTTGAATTGACTTCCTCTTATTTACTAATATATCAATCTCAGCTTGTTTGATTTTTTTTAAAGTAAATAAAGACTTTAAAGACATTCGTTTTAATATCTAATGGAGGAATTCACTTTAACAGATTTATTTATCTGGTTTATATAAGTGTAATATCTTTTAAAGTCACGATAGCTCACAGATGTTAATTTCTTTTGTGGTATTTTGGTTTTCATAGGGTCAACATGCACATTATTCACCCTAAGTTCATGGTGAAGATGGGGCCCAGTAGTTCTCCCTGTGAGCCCAACATATCCTATCACCTCCCCTGTGTTAACTCTTTTTCCTATATATAACTTTTTTGCGAAATTACGCATATGTGCATAAACCGTTTCTACACCATTTGAATGGGTTATTTTGATGTAATTACCATAAGCGCCACGCCTCTGCATATGAGTGATAACACCCGCATAGCTTGCCTTTATGGGGGTGCCTATAGGGGCAGCTAAATCTACCCCTTTATGTATACGTGTATGGTTGTTTATAGTACGCATCTTCCCGAAAGGAGAGCTAATCCTAGCTTTTTCTATAGGTTTAATAAACTCTTTACGCTCAATGGAGTTGCCATTTAAAAAATAATATTCACCTTTGTAATTATAGAATTCTTTAACAATATTGTTTCTTGCAACAATTTTTATATAACGCGGATTTCCATAATGGGAAAATTCACCATTACTACCAATAAATTTATCTCTCAATACGGTAATGCTAGAAGTACCAGCTCTATTGGAAGGCAAAAAATAACTAGATATTTGCTTTATAGCACTATCAGATATACCTATTTTTTTAAGATTATAAGCAAGGTTTTTTGAAGGGCCAGATACATATTGCTTCTCTACATGCCTTATAATAGGAATTTTCTTCTCTATCATCTTGATTCCAGATGCGGTATATAATATCTCCACTGAATGGAATTTATTGATATCTATTTTCAGACCATTGACCATACTACCTTTATATTCTATATCAGCATATAGATTACCTGCTGTAGTATTAATACTTTCTGGTAAGCTATTTATCATTTCTGATATATTATAAAAATTCCTGTTCTTCAAATTATTTAGATTAACTCTATCCTTACTGTTTTCTAGCCTAATATCACTATAATGATACTCCTCCATACTTACACTACCCACTTCCCGCAAAGAAAATATACATATATTATATAGCAAAGTACAACTTACCAATAAAAACAAAATCTGTACAAAGAATATCTCACTACCTATAGATAAAATATCTTTCGCCTTAGTTTTTATTGCAAATTTATTCATTAGACAGCACTCCAAATAAAGTTTTTTACTAGATATTGAGCTAAATATTTTTTATTCATATCCAAACGCTCTGATTCTGCAATTTCAGAACAAAATAGGTCATAAGACTTTAAAGACAATGGCGATATAGAAAATAAAATCTTTTCTTCTTTATTAACATCCATAAGCAAACCTAAACTGTTCTTAAAACATCTTATATAGTAATATAATAACATATCTTTAAATTTTCTCCATATATCTAAATCATTCTCTATGTTTTTTATTGATAAATGTTCAAAATTCTTCTCAAGTAATATCTCCTTTACAAAAAGATTATATTCTTCTTTATCTACTGATTCGCTATGCTTAAAGTCATGAGATATTAATACGCATCTTGACTTTATAGTGATGGGG
Source organism: Alphaproteobacteria bacterium (assembly GCA_030430995.1). Taxonomy (GTDB): domain Bacteria; phylum Pseudomonadota; class Alphaproteobacteria; order Rickettsiales; family Rickettsiaceae; genus JAUIKA01. The sequence goes on along the minus strand of JAUIKA010000057.1, from coordinate 2,690 downwards.
ATATTCCCTATAGCCTTTGATATTAAAAATATATAGGTGCCATTTGGAGTGTCTTCCATAAATTTTAAACAGCAATTTGCAGAATTGATATTCATATTTTCTGCATTTTTAATTATCGCTATCTTTGCATCCGAAGATGTTTTATATACCCACTGCTTTAGAAGCCTTATTTCTTCAATCTTTATAGCTTCATCACCTTCTATAACATAGCTATTATGCTCAAATATGCCATTTATTATAGATTGTGAAACAAAATCTACTATTTCATCATAAGCTAAATCTATGTTATCTGTTTTAATAAGCCAGGAGTTAGAAAGCCTATTTGTATTTAAATATTTATTTAAAACCGTTTTCATTAAATCTTCTCATAGTATTATCTTTTCCTATAACAGACATAATCTCAAAAGCCCCTATAGAGTCCTGTTTACCTGTTAGCAAAATCCTTATAGGTAGCATAAGCTGGCCTAATTTCACCCCCAAGGTCTTTGATAGTTTTTTTAGCTCAGAGGAAATCTCACTACGCTCAAAACCCTCTAAGTTATTCAGTATATCTTTTACTATATAGATGTTTTTACTATTAGACGTAATTACATTAAGATTATCTGGATCAATATGAATTCTATGCTCCATGTCATAGATTCTTGCATTTTCTATAATATCAGGAATAACTTTAGACCTCTCCTTTATGCTATCTAGGGAATTTTTTGCATAATCAATAGGGCCAGAAAAACTAGGCTCAATAATCTTTAGCAACTCTTCATCACTCATGCTTCTTATATAATGAGCATTAATATATAGCATTTTATCATAATCCAGGCATGCAGGAGATTTATTTATATCAGAGATAGAAAAGACCTTGATGGCTTCTTTCATAGATATAATTTCTTCCTCTCCATAACTCCACCCAAGACGAAAAAGATAATTATTTAAGGCCTCTGGTAAAAAGCCCATATCTTTATATTCCATAATAGAGCAAGCAGCATGTCTTTTTGAAAGTTTTTTGCCATCACTTCCATGTATTAATGGAATATGAGCATTGACAGGCATTTCCCACCCAAGCGCTTCATATATTAATTTCTGTTTAAATGCATTTGATAAATGGTCATCACCACGAATAATATGGGTTATGCCCATTTCATGGTCATCAACCACTACAGCAAGCATATAAGTAGGGGAGCCATCACTTCTGAGTAATATTACATCATCAATCTCCTCAGTGGATACTTCAACCACTCCCTGAACGCCATCTTTTATCTGCACTATCTGCCCAGCTGGCACTTTAAGCCTAATAACATATTCCCCCTCGGCTTCTTCATTAGAATCCCTAAATGGACTAACAAAATAACCTTTTGCATTCCTATATTTCTCTTTATCTTTTACCCAGCATCTATATGCTTTTCCTTGTTCTAAAAGTTGATAGGCATACTTCCTATGTATATCTTCTCTCTGCGACTGACGAATAGCATCACCATCAAAACTAAGCCCCATCCAACTCATGCCATTTAAAATGACTTCATATGCTTCTTTATATGACCTATCTTTGTCTGTATCTTCAATTCTAAGCAAAAACTTACCGCCATTTGCCTTTGCAAATAAATAGTTAAACAAAGCAGTCCTGGCTCCTCCTATATGCAAGCTGCCTGTGGGAGAAGGGGCAAATCTAGTAATAATTTTTTTCATTCTTTTTATTTAAAAATATAGTATAATAACATTAAAGATAGTATTAAAAACTTTAAACAATATTATAACATATGAGTGAAGATCGTTCTTGGGATTTTTTACCCAAAATAATAGAAGATGTATACAAACTACCCAAAGAAACCCAAGACAGGATAGTCTCTATAGGGAAGAACCTTATGCAATACGGGTTTAGCTATGTACATGAAAATAAAATAGAAAAAAAGAAAACAAAAGAACTATCCAAAAAACAACAAGTACAACAAAGCAGATAGCAAATGCAATTCAAAATCTTGGGATGCGGAGCATCTATTGGCACACCTGTAATAGGCTGTGAATGCGCTGTCTGCCTATCTGACTCTGTATATAATAAAAGGACAAGATCATGTGCAATATTGCAGAATGATAATAAAAATATACTTATAGATGCAGGGTTTGACCTAAAGACTCAGCTTCTAGGTTCAAATATATCTAAAATTGATTCCGTCATCATCACTCATGCACATGCAGACCATATATGCGGCTTACCAGAACTCACACAATTATCATTCAAACAAGGCAGCCCAATACCTCTATACACAACAAAAGAGCATGCCTCTATACTCAAAACAATGTTCCCTTATTTAATAGAGAATAGGACATTGCAATTCTACGAAGTAGAATACTATGAGATGCTAAATATATATGGAATTAATATACAATTATTCAAACAAATACATGGTGATATATTTAGTTTAGGAATCAGGATAAAAGATTTGGTATATTCAAATGATGTATCAGACTTCCCAGAAAAAACTATGCAGCATATAGAAAACATCAAATATTTAATACTTGATTGTGTTGGCAGAAATTCTAAAAAAGGCCATATAGGATTAGATAAACTTAACTATTGGGATAGGAAAATATCCCCAAAACAAATATTTCTTACGAATATGAGCCATGAAATATGCTATTTTAATATAAAGAAGCATCTCCCTAGCCATATATCCCCTTCTTATGATAAAATAGCTATC
>JAUIKA010000056.1 GCA_030430995.1 Alphaproteobacteria bacterium | reverse complement strand
TTTGCTAGCTTATTACTAACAGGGTCTATTTTTATATCTGAATTTTTAATAGCAGCATTAATTTTTTTAGTATTCGCTAAGAACTTATTTCTAATATTCACTAATTTTTTATAGGACTCAGGGTTTGTATTGTCTATATAATATATAGATCCGTTTATTAATACATCTTTTGCATTATGCGATACTATGGTTTGCTGTATGTCTGCATCTCCTATTTTCACCTGTAATGGAATTACTTCATCTAAAATTTTTGCTAATATAATTTCACTTTTTACTTTATTTAATAATATATTACCTAAGCCTTTTTCCTTACATATTTTAGCAAGGGCCCCACTTTTTAGTTTATGTTCCTTTTCGAATATTTCTATTGCTGAAGCAATTTCTGCACTACTAGCTTTCAGGTCATAATCCTGCCCGAATTTTATTAATATATTTTGTAATATTAATTCATCAAGTATTTTCTTATCAGATTCTTTCGGTATCTTTAAAACATCTAAAAGATTTTTATATTTTGCTAGCTGCTGACAAGTGATTGCCTCTGAATTGACTACAGCTATTATTTTATTCTCTGCATAAGAGGCAGAAAAGGTGAATATTGTAAAAAATAAAGTGATAATTTTTAGTTTCATAAATCAATTCCTATTAAATTTGCTCCTAAAGAGATACTAAATTGCTCAGATTGAGTTTTTTTAGAGAAGTATTTCTTCAGCTTCAGAGATATTTTAATGCAATCTGCCAAAAATGTCAGCTTTATCTTATCTTCTAATACATAAGGTTTTTTTATAAGACTTCTTATTCCGAAGTAACTAACTGCTATATTATCATCAATTTGGTATGAAATTTTACCAGAAATATGTGCTGCATCTTTTAATAAGGCCAATTTATTTTTAAGCCCTAGTTTGTTATAAGTTATGGAGCTACCTATGATATTCATGTTATTTATATATTCATCAGCATAATTATAGTGGCTCCAATATATACTAGTATTTTTAGAATATGCTCCTAATTTTGTTTTTACTGCCTTGTTTCTTCCATCAAAATATTTTATATAACCTAAAGAAGATAAGAGTTTTATATCTTGATTTAAATATAATGCGTTTATGGAAGGGGTTATATTATTTCTATCAAGATTCTTAGGATTATATTTTTTTATGACCTTTTTACCAAAGTTAGCTTTTATTTCTGGCAGAAACATAAAATTATTTGTTGCTACATAAGGCCTTTTTATGCTGATGTGAAAATCTGGTGAGAATCTTTCTTTTAGAAGATCAATATTATTGTTAAGTTTTAAATTTATGATATTACCAGAGAGATAGTCAGTTTTACTGAGTCCAAAATTGATATCAAATTTATCTTTATTATTAGTATTTTCAATTCTGGACCTTATAAAGAGCAGATCAGGGTATTTTTCAGGGATATAATATTGTGTGGCATTTATGCTAATAGGAACGCTCAGGTTACTGCCACCATTTCTGCTTTTAAAATGCTTGCTTGAAATATCAATAAAGCCTTTATCATGGGTCTTGCTTAGCGCTGCATCAGAGAGCATATATGGGTAATATATGTTTTTATTATATAATTCATAATATTCATCATTATTGCTTTGTACTATGTTATATTTCATGTTAATGGAATCCCATTTAAATGCTCCTTTGGAATTTAAATAGTGATATTTACTACTAAATGGGCTATTAATTGCAGCAGTTACGTTATATTGCCCTAGGCTCGTGATATATCTATAGTCAAATTTATTTGTTATTCCCATTTTCCCGAAGGATGGAGTATATGTTAAATCACAATTATTTGTGATCCTTGTATATAAAGGGGTGTGAATAGCAGAGTTGCGTATATAAGGTAGTAGCAGGCCAGATCTTGCTTCCGCTTTATGTGTTGGATATATTATATAAGGCAGAGCAAATACAGGTATAGAATATATTTTAAATACAGGGAATTTTAACTTTAGCATATGTGAGCTCTTGTCTAAAGTAGCCTCAGAGCTATGAATGGACCATATGGGCGGCGTTTTTGTTGACACTGGGCAACTTGTAAATGAAGCGCATGAAAGTTGAATTTTACTTTTATCTATATTAATTTTAGAGGAGGTAAGAATATTATTTTTATTAGTTTTTAATATTAGATTATGGCCTGAATATTTTTGTTGTTTAGGGAGATATGAGAGGCTATCTCCCATTAGCATCTGGCGCTTGGGCATTAAGCTAAAGAAGTCTTTTTTAGTATATATTTCATCTTCATTGCTTCTGAGGTTGCTGAGGAAAAATAGCATATTATCTACATTAACCTCCACATTTCTATCTGACCTTATCTGCCTGTCTTGATATTCAAGCTTTTCTGCTGTTATTATTATGTCTTTTGCTAATGCAGTTGTTATAAACATCAGCAGAAACATGGGTATTCTTTTCATTTATATATGTTTTTCTATATGAAATAATGTACTTATATGTAGACTTGGGATAGATTATAAAGCATGCATAAAGTAATAGCTAGCTATAGCTAATGTAAGTGCATTATTGAATTATAGATTAATAATCTAGCAACAGGTAATGCTCAGGAGGCATAAACCCAGGCAATACAGCATGGGTAAGCATTTTCTGCATTGCTGGCCTAGATTTTATTATTAAATACCATTTCTCTATTTCAGGATAGTTTCTCCAGTTTATCTCTCCGAAAAAATCTATAGTGGATATACAACTGGCTGCAACGATATCTGCTATAGAGAGATTATCGCTTGTTAGGAAATATTGTTGAGATAGTATCTTTGTATAGCTATCAAGGAAAGTTTTCATGCTCTTTTTAGCAATATATATATTATTTGTATCAATATTGCTATGCGAAGAAGAAGCTTTAATGACTTTTTCATCAATTAATATTTTTGTTACAAGGCAATGGAAATTTATACTCCATTTTGCTATCTCTGTTCTTATTTGGCTTTCCTCTCCTTCTATGAGGTACCATGTAGGGTAGCTCTTTATATAATGCTCAATTATTGCATATAAGCCATATATTGTATTATTGTTTTGATGCAGAATAGGGAATTCTGACTCCGGATATATATTATGCTTCCAATATTTCTTGGAAGAAAGTTTATATGGAATTTTTAACTCATTCAGCAGCACCAATATAGCTCTGGAGAATGGGCATATAGAGAAATATTCTAATGTTACTTCAAGTTTATTCAGCATATCTATAAATTCATTTTAGGCTTATACATTAAAGCATGCTCAAGCCTTTGGCTTATATAATCCCTTATGCTAGCTTTTAGCTCTTCTATCTTTTCTCTATAGAAATGGTCTGCGTTATATATAGGGCTATAATTGATGTTACTATATTGTTGTTGTTTAATCCAGTCTATATATTTTATTGTTTCTGCTTCTGTTATAACGCTATCCAATGTACCCTGCACTACAAGCCCTTCTATTGGGCATGGTGAAAGGAAGCTGAAATCATATTTATTTATAGGCGGGGAGATAACTATATATTCATCTATCTCTGGCCTGCGCATTACTAATTGCATTGCAAGCAGGGCTCCGAAAGAGAAACCACAAACCCATATTTTACTAGCGGAAGGATGTTTGTTATGCATCCAATCTAATGCCTTTGCTGCATCCATTAGCTCCCCCTCCCCTTCATCAAAAACTCCTTCAGAACGCCCTATCCCTCTGTAGTTTATTGTAAGTACGTTAAATCCTTTTTCTATAAAACTTTCACATGTTGCTTTCACAACAGGTTGGTTAATATTGCCGCCATTCATAGGGTGTGAATGAAACACTATTGCGATGGGGAGGTTTATAGCACTATTTGCTTTATGATATTTGGCCTGTATTCTCCCTGCCGTGCCATTAAAAAAAACTTCTAACATAATACTTGACTATTTTAGTGGGTTAAATATAAAATCTCTAGAGATAAAACGAACTCTTAAGGCTATAGATGATAACGTAATATTACGGTTATGGCAATAATAATAGCGTTCGAATAACATTAAAATAGAGGTAATGTATGATGCTTACTACAAAAAGTAAATATGCTGTTGCTGCAGCTATAGAGCTTGCTTCTGCTTTTAAAGACGGATGCCCTGTTGCTCTTAAGTTGATATCTAGCAAGCAAAACATACCTATCAGATATCTAGAGCAAATATTTGTATTATTGAAGAATGCCAATTTAGTTTTGTCCACCAAGGGCCCTAGTGGGGGGTATAAACTTGCTGATAAGCCAGAGAATATTAAAATCCTATCCATTATAAATGCAGTAGGGGAAAATTTTAAAATCATGAATTGTAGCCGGAGTAACTATAAAAAATGTCTTAATAACACAAAATGTAAAAGTCATGATTTATGGTATGGGTTAGATAAAGTTATGAAAAATTATTTGGATAATATGTCATTAAAAGATGCGTCATTATGAAAATGATTTATATGGATCATAATGCTGCTACATATATGCATAAAGAGTGTTTGCAGGTTTTGAGTGAGCCTATGAACCCTTCTTCAGTGCATTACTTTGGCAGAAAGGCAAAAATATATATAGAAGAAGCAAGAAGGGCTATTTTGGATATATTAGGCGCTAAGGCTCATAAGCTAATTTTTTGCTCATCAGGCACTGAAGCAAATAATACAGTGCTAAATACATTTGCCCCTTCTTCTGTTGTAATCTCTAGCATAGAGCATCATAGTGTATATTATCTAAAGGGCAATGGCGCAAATTTAGTGAGTGTTGATGATAAAGGCAGAGTTGACCTTGCAGAGCTGGAGGGGATATTAAGAAATAATAAGATATCACTGATATCTATTGGATATGCAAATAATGAAACTGGCGTTATTCAGAATATTAAGGATATATCTGAATTAGCAATGCGCTATGATACAGCTTTACATATAGATGCCGCTCAGGCTTTTGGAAAAATTAATATAGACATGGGAGATATAGATTATCTTACTATATCTAGCCATAAAATAGGAGGCCCTGTTGGTGTTGCTGCCATTGTTATGAAAGATGCAGCTAAGCTTACCCCAATGCTTCAAGGTGGTGGGCAAGAATTTTCTATGAGGGCTGGCACGCAAAGTTCTATGCTGGCCAATGCTTTTGCAGCAGCGGCAGGAATAGTGAGCAAAGGATTAGAGAGGTATTATGCGCATACAAAAAAAATTAGAGATTATATAGAGGGTGCCATATATAAAATATATCCAGGCGCTATCATATGTGCTAAAGATATTTTAAGGCTACCTAATACGGCTGTGTTATATATGCCTGGCAAATCTGCCTATATACAAATGATTAAATTTGATATGCATGGAATATGCATAAGTAATGGTTCTGCATGCTCATCAGGCAAAATTCATAGCTCACATGTGCTAAAGGCTATGGGAATTGCTGATGAAGTTAGTAATTGTTCAATAAGGGTTAGCCTAGGGGCAAATAACAGCTTGGAAGAGGCAGATATATTTATAAACAAATGGAGGGAAATCTATGAAAACTAAATCTGATATATTAAAGGAGGAGCTTATAGCGAAGGGGGAGCAACTGCCTGTATATCTTGACTATCAATCTACTACACCACTAGACCCTAGGGTTTTTGATGCTATGAAGCCATATTTCTTCTCAGAATTTGGTAATCCGCATTCCAGAAGCCATAGCTATGGCTGGAGGGCGGAAGAGGCTGTTGAGATTGCAAGGAAACAGGTGGCTGATCTCCTTTCAGCAGACCCAAGAGAGATAATATTCACTTCTGGCGCTACTGAATCGAACAATATGGCTGTTAAAGGTGTTGCAAATTTTTATGGTAAGAAAAAAAACCATATTATAGTTAGCCAGATTGAACATAAATGCCTTTTAGAAGTAAGTAAATACATCTCTACAGAAGGGTTTGATATAACATATTTGCCTGTACAAAAAAATGGAGTGATAGATCTGGAGTTATTGAAGAAAAGCATTACGGATAGAACATTATTGGTCTCTGTGATGGCTGTAAATAATGAGATCGGAGTTGTGCAGCCTATAAAAGAGATAGGTAAAATATGCCGTAATGCTGGGGCTTTGTTCCATTGCGATATAGCTCAAGCATATGGGAAGATTCCCATAAATGTAGAGGAGATGAATATAGATTTAGCTAGTATTTCTGCGCATAAGATATATGGCCCTAAGGGAATAGGTGCTTTATACCTAAGGCGAAGGCCAAGGGTAAGGATATCCCCTATAATGAATGGTGGTGGTCAAGAAAGGGGATTGCGCTCAGGCACGGTTTCTCCCGCACTTGCTGCAGGTTTTGGCAAAGCGAGTGAAATTGCTATGGAGGTTATGGATTCAGAATATTCGCATATTAAAACATTATATAACAAATTTCTTCAGGGTATTTATGACCGAGTAGAGCATGTATATCTAAATGGTGATAGAGAGATCAGGTACCCTGGTAATATTAACCTTAGTTTTGCATGCATAGAGGGAGAATCTATGATACTTGCTTTAAAAGATCTAGCTATTTCATCTGGCTCTGCATGCACTTCTGCTTCATTAGAGCCTTCATATGTATTGCGGGCTATAGGAGTGGGGGATGAGCTCGCGCATACTTCATTAAGATTTGGTATAGGTAGATTTACTACACAAGAGCATATAGATTTTGCTATCAATTTGCTACATGAAAAGATAGAAAAACTAAGGAACATGAGTCCTTTATGGGAAATGATGCAAGAAGGAATAGATATATCCAAAATAAATTGGAAAGAATGATAAAATATAATTAAATAATAAGAGGTTTAAAGTGGAAAAATATTTATATGAGCTTAAAAGAATGTCTGACAACAAAAGAATAGAAAAAGACTCTATGGGAGAAATGAGCGTGCCGTCCAGCGCTTTGTATGGAGCATCAACTCAAAGAGCTGTGCTTAACTTCC
>JAUIKA010000055.1 GCA_030430995.1 Alphaproteobacteria bacterium | reverse complement strand
TTCTGATTTTATCCGGGGACTCATTTCTTGGGTTATCATCAGTAACTATAATAACATCTGCATATTTTTCTGCTGCTATAGCCATAGACTCCCTCCTCATAATAGGCCTATCACCCCCGCAGCCAAACAACAGAATAATCCTCTTACCTTTGAATTTGCGCCTTAAAAGCTTCAATATATACTCCAAAGAAGTGCCATTATGACAATAATCAACAATAATATTATACCCCTGAGAATTATATATACCTTCTACTCTACCAGGGGGAGTATCTATGCTACCAAAACTAGCAACTATATCTGACATGATAAGGCCAGAACTTTCTAGCATTACAGCTGCCATAATAAGATTCTTTATTTGTAGATCACATAATATACTGGTATTAAAAGAATATTCTTCACCTTTATATATAAAAGATATATTAGGATACATATCCAGATTGATGGAAACATCCACACCATCAGCAAAATCTATTATTATTTTATCCTTACTATTTATTTCGCCTGCTATAGCACTGCTAGCTATTACCGAACTGGCATCAGGTTTTAAATGCTCTGAGAATAGTTTAAGCTTGCTCTGTAAATAATTATGCCGATTGCCATGGTAGTCTATATGGTCATCTGAAAAGGAAGTAAAGCATGCTACATCAAATTTAATTTCTCCTAATCTATTCTGGTCTAAAGCTATGCTTGAGGCCTCTATTATACAATATTCCACCCCCTTAAATGCAAGATAGTTTAGTGTTTTACTCAAAGTCACAATATCAGGTGTTGTAAGGCCCATATGAGGAAACGCCCCATTGCTAATGCTAGATAAAACTCCTATAGTCCCTATAGCAGCTGAGCTTATACCAAGCTTATTGCATATTTCATTAAAATAATACACCACTGAACTTTTGCCATCAGTACCTGTAACTGCAGCAAGGAATTTTGGCCTCCTATGGTATAAATGAGAACAAAATTCAGCAATACAACTCCTTATATCATCAGAATATATTATACTACTTCCTACTTTATTCGGATTATCCGTAAAAACTATTTTTGCCCCATTGTTAAAAGCCTCATCTATAAAATCATTACCATCAAAACTTCTTCCCTTGATAGCAAAAAACACTGAATTCTCTGATATATCATCTGAATGTATTGCTACATTATATATATTGAATTCATCTATTACTCTTGCTACATCATGTTTTTTATAAACCTTCATCTTCTTTTTGTTCTAATAAATATTCTAGCTCCTTAGGGTTATCTTCATAGGATTGTAAATTCTTTACATCTGCTATTTTAGTTATTATCTCCCCAACACAAGGCACAGCAGTCAGCGCTGCGGTTGCTATACCAAATGTCTCCTTAATGCCGCGTGGATTATCTAGCATTATATAGACTATATATTTAGGGTTATGATAGGGAAATATTCCTGTGAAAGAAGAATAACGCGCCTTCTTATCATACCCGCCTTTAATAGATTTATTTGCCGTGCCCGTCTTGCCAGCAACAAGGCGCCCTTCTATATTTGCCCTTTTTCCAGAACCATGTGTTACTACAAGGCGCATAAGCTTCATAATATCTTTAGAGGTCTTTTCTTTAAATACAAAGACCCCTTCACTATGCTGATTCTTTAGTAAAGTAATGGGGTGCATAATGCCTCCATTTGCTATAGGAAGCATAGCTTGAACATAATGCAAAGGGCTAATTGAAATGCCATGCCCATAAGAAATAGTAACTAAATTTAAATCTTTACAATCTTTCTTTGCTATATAAAGTGGCCTACCTTTTTCTAGAAGCTCTATAGAAGTTTTACTAAACAGGCCAAGCTTAGCAAAATATTCATATAAAATATCCACACCAACCTCAATGGCTATTTGCGCCATGCCAGTATTAGAAGACTTTACTAAAATGCGCCCTATGCTAAACCACCCCTTATTTTCATAATAATCTTTAATCAAATATTTTCCTACGCGGTAGCTATCTATCTTATATAAATCATTTAATTTAACTTTATTAGAATCTAATGCTATAGCCATTATCACTGGCTTAAAAACAGAGCCTATCTCATAAACGCCTAAACTGGCTTTATTAAAAATAGCATTATCATTTGCTTTATTAAAGTTATTAGGGTCAAAATCTGGCTTACTTACCAATGCCGCAACCTCTCCATTTGTAACATCTACAACTATGCCTACCCCACCTTCTGCTTGGAATTTTTCTATATATACATCTAACTGCTCCGAAACTATATTTTGAATCTGAATATCTATGGATGTATTAACATTATCAATACCTGTAAACGAAGTTTGAATATACCTCTCTATACCAGATTGGCCTATATTTTCTTCATCTACGTAGCCTACAGCATGAGATGTAAGGCTAGCATAAGGAAAAAACCTTTTATAAACCTTCTGAGAATCTATACCTTTATACCCTAATGCTAAAATCTTTTCCTCCTGGCTCGGAGTAACCTTTTTTTTCAACCAAACAAAATTCTTATTCTTATTTAGAAGAGATAATACATATTTATAGCTAAGGCTAGGGATAATATTTGAAATTTGCCTAGCAGCATTATGCTTATCTTCTATCTTTTTAGGATGTGCAAAAATGTTAGAAACTGGGATGTTAGTAGCAAGTAAATTATTGTTATTATCTAATATTTGAAATTTATTGCTCTCTAAAGTAGCGACATGGTTAACATTGCTACTTTTTGTAAATGTAAGTAATACGAGCTTTATAGAAAGTAATAAATAAATTATCAATAAAGCAGAAGCTATTAATAGTAATCTGTTTTTATTGATATTTTTTTTCATTTTCAATGATGTGATATTAACCTAAGTCCATTTGCTTTATACCTCCATTGAATATCTTTATCTATATTGTTGTTAGATACATAATGCCTACTTGCTTTACTTACACATCTATATGTTTTCCTAGCCATAGCAGAACGAATATTTGAAGGGGCAAGTAAATATGTTATCTCCGCATGCAAAACCATTATCTTATCTTGTTCTACATCTAACTTCTTCTGAGCTAGATTTAATTGGTCTTGCAAATTTTTTGTAGAATTTTTTATAGCAAATATTCCATAACCTAAAACTACTGTCACTATAATTAAAACTATATTTATTCTTCTTATATACATAATTTAGTTCTTTTTGATTGCTCTTAATTTTGCAGATCTAGACTTGGGGTTATGTAAAACCTCATCATCAGATGGTATAATTACCTTTTTATTAAGTAAAGAAAAACCCTCCGTACCTAATTGCTTAAAATATTGTTTTATTATTCTATCTTCTGTTGAATGAAAACTAACAACTGAAATAACAGCTTCCTTATTCATCAATTTAGCAGCAGCAGGAAGCGCTGCTTTTAAGCTAGACATCTCCTGATTAACTTCTATCCTAATAGCTTGGAAACTTCTTGTTGCAGAATCTACACCACCAGAGCGAGCGCCTATACAAAAATGTATTATGCTTCTCAATTCATATGTAGTCTCTATAGGCTTTTTTCTTCGGATATTCACTATAGCATTTGCAATTTTACGAGACCTCCTCTCATCAGCGTTATAATAAAGCATATCTGCTATCTCATTTTCAGACATTTCAGCTATTATTTGCGCAGCAGTCCTTCCAGATTCTGACATCCTCATATCTAAATATGAATCACTACTGAAAGAAAAACCCCTATCTTTTGATAGAATCTGCATTGTGGATACCCCCAAATCAAATACTATGCCATCTATAGGCCCTTCTGTTATTGTTTCCATATCAGCAAAATTAATATTATGAAATTTAAATCTATCTTGATATTCATCTGCTATTTCCTCTGCATATTTATTCACATATGGGTCTACATCTATACCTAAAACAAGGCCAGCACCTCTTTTTAGCATCTCTCTTGTATAACCCCCCTTGCCAAATGTTGCATCAATATAAACACCATCTTCTTTGATGCCTAACATATCTACTGCTTCATTTACCATAACGGGTATATGCTCTTCCATATTTATATATTTTTTAATAACAATCTATTTTCATGCGCCTTTTTCTTTGCAGATATTAAATACTCTTCAAAATTCCCTGGCTCCCATATTTCAAATATCCTCCCCTTTCCTACAAAACACGCCTTAGAACTAACTCCGGCATATTCACATAAAGCTGCAGGCACTATTGCCCTGCCCTCACTATCAAAACTTACAGCCACAGATTCTGCCATAATTATAGTTTCAAAAGCATCTCTTTCATCACTATAAGGCTCTAAACCTTCTATAAGTTTATGTATATTCTGTAGTCTATTCATGCTACATCCCTCAATGCATTTATTTTTAATAGACGGATATAGAATCATGCCTCCCTCCTGGGATAGTAAGTTTCTATATATCGCAGGGACCGAAACCCTATTCTTTTTATCAACATTGTTGATATATTTAGATAAAAATAAACTCATTTTTGGATTATTTTGGATTATTTTGGGAATCCATGACACTCTTTTATGATACAATCATGGTAATACATATGTCAATAGCATATAATTGTTTTATTAAAATAAGTTATAAAGATAAAAATGAGAACTGCTTTACTAATATTAATTTTACTCTTTAGCGAGCTATGCCTTGCTTCAAAGGCTATACAAATAGAAGGAGGAAAATTTGACCCTTGCAAAATCTCTGTAACAGAATTTCTCTGCAGCAATAAAGATAAACAATCAAAAATAAAAAACACAATAACATTAGATTTGGGAAAATCTGGGATATTTGAAGTAATACCCGAAGAAAGCTATATAGAACATATCAAGAATATATCCAAGAAGCCAGATTTTGCTTCATGGAGATATATATCATCCAAATTGCTATTAACAGGAAAAATACATAACTCCAAAGCTCATTTTGTATTATGGGACTGTATATCAGGCAAGCAGATACTAAACTCCTATGTAGAAAATGATAGAGATATAACCAAAACAGCACATAGAATCTCTGATGCTATATATAAGGCATATACCTCTGAGGAAGGATATTATAATAAAATGGTTGTATTTGTCTCAGAAGATAACAATAAAAAAAGTAAAATTAGCATAATAGATCAGGATGGAAAAAATATGCGCAATTTAACTAATAGTAAGTTTATTGTTTTAACGCCTATATTCTCTCCATCTGCGAAAAAAATAATGTATTTATCCTTTAAGAGAGGGAAACCGCAAGTATACCTAATGCATAGAAAATCTATGCAAAGCAAATTATTGGGAGACTTAGGAAATATGTCATTTGCACCCAGATTTTCCCCATGTGGAAACAAAGCAATATTTGCAATATCAAAAAATGGAGCAACCAATATATACGATATAAATTTAACATCAGGAGTTATAAAGCAAATCACTGACAATATATTTATTAATATATCGCCTTGCTATAGCCCAGATGGAAAGAAAATAACATTTAATTCAAATAGATCTGGTAGAAGCCAGATATATGTTATGGATCTAGCATCAAAGACAACAAAAAGAATTAGTTATGGAAAAGGAAGCTATACAGAGCCTATATATTCACCCAATGGAAAGTTAATAGCATTCACAAAAGTTACTTCTGACCTTGGCTTTGTAATAGGCATAATGAGAGAAGATGGAAGTGATGAAAGAATAATATCATTTGGATATACAGTTGAAAATCCATCTTGGTTAAATAATAGAACTATAGGATATAGCAAAACTGTATATAATCCTGCTATAAAAAACTTTTATAGCAATATATACTATACAGATATAATAACAGGATATGAAGAAATGTTACCTATAAATACTAGCGCAAACGCACCATGTTGGAGTAATTGATATGATAGCTAAACTAAAAGGATATATAGAGTTTTTATTTGAAGACAGGTTAATAATAGATGTTAACTCCGTATGTTATGAAGTATATGCAAGCAAGCTACTTACAGAAAAATATAAAATCAAAGATTATATAGAAATATATATATACACCCATATGAAAGAAAGCGCTTTACAATTATTTGGCTTCAGCGAAATAAAAGAGAAGCTATTATTTATAGACCTAATATCTGTATCCGGAGTGGGAATTAAAGCAGCTTTAAATATAACATCTAATATGAAAATGGATGCTATATGCAGTGCAATTGCTAATGAAGATAAAATTGCAATCAGCAATGTACAAGGGATAGGAAGCAAAACAGCAAGTAGAATTATATTAGAACTGAAAAAGAAAATAGAGAAAAATTATACTATTGATAATGTAATCAGCAAGCCACAAGCACCAGACTCCATCTCCGCATTAATAGGCCTTGGTATAGAGAAAACAAAAGCTGTGCGCCTGGTTAACTTATACTTACAAACCTCTCCGGATGCAACAATAGAAGACACAATAAAATATGCTTTGCAAAATAAAGATACTATATGAAGAATAAAGATATATTAAACCCAAACAAAGATGGGGAAGATAAAGTAGAAAATATTAGACCTAGAAACCTAGAGGGATTTATAGGGCAATCAAATTTAAAGTCTAATCTAAAAGTTTTCATATCCGCTGCTATAGCAAGGAAAGACCCTTTAGATCATTGCCTAATATATGGCCCACCAGGACTAGGAAAAACAACCATGGCACAAATCATAGCAAGTGAAATGTCTACATCTTTCCACTCTACTTCTGGCCCTGCTTTATCTAAACCAGCAGATTTAGCAGCAATACTTACTAACCTTAAACCTTTTGATGTATTATTTATAGATGAAATACATAGAATTAATATCTCATTAGAAGAGCTGTTATATTCTGCAATGGAAGACTTCGCTGTTGATATTATAATAGGAGAAGGCCCATCAGCTAGAACAATGAAGATCTCCATATCTCCATTCACGCTAATTGGCGCCACAACAAGGATTGGCCTTCTAAGCAACCCACTCAGGGATAGATTCGGCATACCACTTAGAATGAATTTTTA
>JAUIKA010000054.1 GCA_030430995.1 Alphaproteobacteria bacterium | reverse complement strand
AAATTTTCCTTTTAAATTAGAATCCTTAAAATTTAAAGATACAAAATCTTCTTCCTTTGCACTAGTGTAATTATACATCAACTTTGTTCTAGGGCTATAATGTTTTAAATCCATTCCCGGAGATTTTTTTATTCCAGCTGTGGAATTGCCTGTAATTATCTTTTTTCCTATTTTTTGTTCTATTTCTTCCTGCGTTATACTGCCATGTCTTAAGATGGTTAATTGGCCTGGAGTAACATCTATTACAGTAGATTCAATTCCTATTTTAGGCATAGTGGCATCTAACACTGGCAAATCATCCTTAGAAAAACTCTCTTTTAGATGTACAATATCAGTGTTGCTCAACATCCCTGAGTAGTTAGCGCTAGGGGCAGCGATAGGTACATTAGAAAGCTTTATTAGCTCACGCGCTTCAGCATGGGCAGGCAAGCGCACAGCGATTGTGCTAAGCCCCGCAGTTGCTATATCACATATTTTACTACCTTGCCTTCTATTTGCAACCAAAGTAAGTGGCCCAGGCCAAAATTCATTAGCTAGGGCCATGGCATCCTCACTTAATATTACCTCTTTCAATGCATCCTCTAAAGAAGATACATGAACAATTAAAGGGTTATATAACGCTCTTTTCTTTATGTTATATATCGCTTTGCATGCACTAGCATTATATGCATTAGCGCCTATGCCAAAAACAGTTTCCGTAGGGAAGCATACTACCCCACCTTGAGTTATTATATTTGCAGCAGCTGGTAATGAAAGCATATAGTCTAATAAATATTACTAGATTATACTTATACATAGGTATATTTACCAGCTCAAATTAAGTAATGATAAATGTTTAAAATTTACATTAATTATTACTTATACTACATATAAAAATTTATTAAGAGTGAATCATACGATCTAAAGCAGCCAATTGTTTATCTATACCTCTTTGATTTGTGCTTTGCTCTGTAAGCGCTATTGATTGCATATATCTCATCATCACATAACAAGCCATAATATTCTTTATGAGCTCAGTATCATCAACATTATTTAAACTAATAATATGGTGCTTATGTGAAGCTATCTGATGCTCATATAACTCCTCCTTACTTTTTATACTAGCAATAGTAGCCCTGAGCTTACTACCATAATGTTTAACATGATTTTGTGCATCATTTATTTTGCTAGCTATATCTTCACGCTCCTTTACTGATAGGTCTTTTAAAGACAGTCTCTCTGGATTTTCTGTATATTTTTTATACATCATACTAAGATCTAATTGTCCTAAGTTATAACTCAGGCGGTCTCCTGTAAAAGAGGTACTAATATATTTTTTAGTATCATATGCATTTGAAATGCCTTGCTCCATATCATCTATAATTCCATATATTGCCTTCCTCTTTGCGTCTTCACTATCTTTTATTTCTTTATTACCATTAACTAACTTTAACCCCTCTGCTGCAATATGTGCTATCTCTCCATCTAAATATAACTCTTTATTATCATTTATTTTAATAGATAGCTGCATTTCATCGATATCATCTATTTTAATACAATCTTCAAATCTACCATTCTTATTTGTAGTAGATTTAGTGAAATTCCTTCCAGTAACTTTATTCAACTCTTCTATCATAGCATTAATATCATTCTCTGATTTGTAGTCAAGAACAAATCTTGCAACTGTTTCTACATTCTGGTTCTCATCTAAACTACAATCCGCATTTTCATCATTATCCTCAACAATGTGATTATCACCCCCTACTTTTACTTCTGTTATCTCACATGAAAATTTTAAGGTTACACCTTCATCTTTTTTTGGAATAAAATTAAGATATAATTTTTCTTCAATCTCGCTTCCATCGTCAGAAAAAGATGTACCTATAGTGACATTAGGCCCAGAAAATACTCCTTCGTTCATACCTTGCTTTATGAAACCTTCAATCTCATTAAGCTTAATATCAAAATCTTGCTGTAAAATTTCACTATCCTTTGTGTTTTGTGCATTTACATCTTCTGCCATCTTGTTAAAACAAGTTAGAATTTTGCTATTAAGAATAGAAGCATGCTCAACCTTTTGTAATAGGTCTGCCATATTTCTTTTTCCAGATTCTTTACCTGCTATATCAGAATTAGCTGTGTTGACTAAAAAATGATTCACAGGTGTGATTTCTTGATTCTCCCCTGTCATCACAGTAGAATTATGTGATTTTAGTGAGGTTTTATTACGGTGCATATGAAGATCATGTAATACTTCATTATGTTGAGCCGTTCTTAGTGTTGTGTTTTGTAATTCACGCATAATTATCTTGTTATTCGGTTAATAATTAGCATATTAAATAATATACTGTATACAAGATAGCATATGCATATCTTAGCTACTATTTAAGAAGGAGGTTAATCTATTAGAAATAATTTTAAGTGCTACAAATGTAATATGACAAAAAAGCAATATAGAGATCTAAAGCTTTATAGGCAAAACGTTAAAGGATAACATAAGATATATATCTATATAAAAATACATATCTCATATTATATTTTCATATAGATATATACATTTCATTCTTGCATTGTGCTATATTGGTAAATATATGAATTCAAATAGTAAATTGATCAAGCCTTCATTGAGCTATTGCACCCTAGCTTATAGATAAATAGCCTTTATTTATACTCTATTGATGCATTGAAAAAAAGTGGTTTTTATAACATCTATCAGTTATTTCCATTAGCATGCTAAATACTACATCCATAATTTGCATTACAAAAATAATATAGCAAGGCGCTAGATACTGTTTGAAGAATGTGCATTCAACGTATAAATACAGTAATGCCAGCATGAATCATATTCCTTCTGAGAGGCATGACAGCTCCTAACTATTTTATATTGATAATGCTATGCATCCTTAAAAGGGGATACAAGCAACTATATATTTAATAAATTATTTTTTATTAGAATAATATGAATGTAGCTTCTCATTTATCAATTTATATGCATCTCTTAGCTCTGATTCAGAAACACAATATGGAGACAAAAGATAAAATGTATTATCCAGAGGCCTAACTAATAACCCCTCCTGTAAGAGTGACTTTTGAAGCCATCCAACAACTTCTTGTTCAACATCAAAAGCAGCTATTGTACCTTGAAACCTGATGTTTTTTACATATTTTTTATCTAAATATAACATGGAATCTAGATGCACATCACATATCATTTTAATATTTTGCTGAGTTTGGCTATTTACAAGAATATTAAAAGATGCAACGGCAGCAGCGCATGCTATTGGGTTAGCAGTATAGGAATGCCCGTGAGCAAATGCCTTATCCCAACCATCTGAAAGGAAAGCTTGATATATATTGTCTGCTGTTACAGTAAGAGCCAATGGCAAAAAACCACCTGTTATACCCTTAGAAAGGCATATAAAATCCACTTCTTCATTTAAATGGTCATAAGCGAAATTCTTTCCTGTTCTGCCAAATCCTGTCATAACCTCATCTAATATCACTAAAACATCATATTTTTTTAGTAATTTAATTACTTTTATAACAAAGCTTGCCCTACTCATCCTCATGCCCATAGCACCTTGTACTAGCGGCTCTATAATCATTGCAGCTATATTATCTGCATTTTCTTGTAAGGTTGCCTCAAGCATATTTAAAGACTCTTCCTCTTTCTCTAAAACATTCTCATCACCTTGCCAAGTATGAGGATATGGAATATGCAACACATTAAAAAGAAAATCCTTGAAAGGACCATGGAATCCACATTTTTTTCCAACAGACATAGCACCAAATGTATCTCCATGATACCCTCCATCAAAACTTAAAAACAAGCGCTTGCCTTTTTTGCCTTTATTATGCCAATACTGATAAGACATTTTGAGCGCTATTTCAACAGCAGTGGACCCATTATCTGAGAAAAAGAATTTATTTAAGAAGCTTGGCAAAATACTGCTAAGGCTTTCACATAGAACCACTGCAGGCTCATGGGTAAAACCTGCAAAAATCACATGCTCTAAAGATAAAGATTGTTTATAAATTGCTTCAGAAATGATGGGGTTAGCATGCCCATGCAAATTTACCCACCAACTTGATATAAGGTCCAGATAAGACCGGCCATGCTCATCATAAAGATAAGGTCCCTCACCACGTACAATGGGCAAATGCAGCCCAGATAACTTCTCTTGAGTGAATGGGTGCCATATTAAATGCTTATCTCTTTCACTAATTGTCTTCATTATATAATCCCCAAAATATTTTTCATTCTATCAGACAAAGCTACGCCACGCAATGCTCTAGATGTTATGCCATCTATAAATGGCAGCCTATCCAAAATTTGGGTTTTTCCATAATTCTCTATTGCCTCTTCATTCTCTTTATTAACACCACCAGAAATTACAACTCCTAATATTTTTATATTCCTGTTACGCAGAGCTTCTAAACTCAATAATGTATGATTAATTGTACCCAAAGATGCCTTGGCAACAAGTATAACAGGCAAATGCATCTGTAAAATTAAGTCTACCATAAGATATTGCGTATTTATAGGTACCAAAACTCCCCCTGCCCCCTCTACGATAAGATTATCACTACCAGGAACATTTATTCTAGACATATCTATTTCTTCATCTTTTGCAGCTATATGGGGAGAAACAGGCTCTTTAAATAAATAATTTTCTTTATGGATGTAGCTACTTGCTATCTTCCTTACTATAGAAGAATCTGAAGGGTCTGTTTTTATTCCTGTTTGAATAGGTTTAAAATACTCATAGCCTGAATGAAGGCATATCCAAGCTGACACGAGAGTTTTCCCTATATTTGTATCTGTACCTGTAATAAATATCCTCATTTTTCTATCAATATAAAGATTGTGTTATATTCTAAAGTGCAGCCATTTTTATCTTTTTTTATCATATTAACTAGCTTATGTATAGATATATCCGTACAGATGCTATTAGCACCCAGCATCTTAAGATATTTAATGGCATCTATTACTTTTTCAAAAGATAGGTTATATTTTTTAGTTTGAACGTTATAATATTTGGGCGATAAAACATTAATTAAATCAAAAATACTCTGCTTATCAGGATATCTCATTGCTGCATTACAAACCCCATATTCCGTAAGCTTTTTATACCATTTACTAAAGGTTCCCTCTATAAGACAAGAAAATAACAACACCTTAGAAGATGCATATAATTTTTTTACCACTACCTCTAAATCATCAACCCATTGTAAACACATATTGCTTGTTATCAAATCATATGGTGCTATGGTTGCAGATTCTATATTAGAATTATCATATATAAAATTTTTTCTATTAAAAAATTTCTTTTTAGCTATTTCTAACATATTAGAAGACATATCATTGAGCGTATAATCTGCTTCAGGGAGATATCGCAATAACTGCTCACATATGTATCCAGTACCAGAACCTACATCAAAGATATTTTTTATCGGAAGTAAATTTACCCTGTCTTTTAACATTCCAAGTAACTCTAAAGCTGAGCCCCTTTGAATAAAAGCTGCATCATCATAACTATTACTAGATTTATCAAAACTATTCCTAATTAGCTTATAATGCATCCTGTATCTTACTATATATCAGTTTGCTATGAAAATATCCAAGAGCATGCATACCCTTATCTAAAACATCTATAAAAACATTTGGTATAGAAGAAAAATTATGCATAGTTATATTTATGGGAACAACTATATCATCCATAGAATTTATTATATGTAAATTTTCTTTACTATATACCTTTGTAGACAAGATTGCTAGATCATCTGCTAATCTATTTTTATTCATAAGGTGAAAATCTTCTCTATACCCAGATATACCACATTTGTTATAAAAATTTTGTAAAGTTCCCAAAGGATTGCGAGAGAAAGAAGAGGAAAAAATATCAAATTCTCTTTTTCGTTTATGATGTTGCTCTGACCCATGACCTAAAAAATTTATAAAACTATTCAACCCTATTATTTTATCAAATCTTATCTCAGAGGTTATAAGCTTTATAAAACCAAGTGAATGCCCTATACCAATATATCTATAATTACCCTTAGGAATCCCAGGTAAAACTCTATCTCCAAAATACCCCATATCCCAGCATAGATAATCTTCCGGCTTAAAATACTGCAACAAATTACACCAAAATTTTTTAGAAAAGCCGAATCCATGGCAGAATATATAAAAATTTTTCTTCATAATTTGGATATTGCTTTAATAAGACTATCTATTTCTGCTTTATTATGCGAAACATTAATAGCTATACGCAGTCTTGATGTATTAGGTGGAACGCTAGGAGGGCGCACACAGGATACATTAATCCCCGCCATATGTAATTGCTTCTGTGCATCAAGAGCTTCTTTCTCACCACCTAAAATAACCGGTAAGATATTGGTAGTGGAATTACCACAATTGTATCCAAGGCTTGTTAAAGAATCTTTCAGATATTTTCCTAGCTGCATAATATGTTCCCTTTCTTTATTCATTCCTTTAACCATACTCCAAGATTGAGCAGCAGCACCTATAACCATAGGAGACAGAGCGGTTGAATATATAAATCCTGAAACAGCTTTGTTAAGCGAAAGCTTTGACGTTTGTAATGAAAATTATATTCTTCAATATTATAACCCAGAACGTGCTACCTATAGTAAAGGTAAAAATGGATTACGGCAATTTATTCTTTCAAATTATAAAAATAAAGGGTATTCAGATTCGGGTTATTTAAACATCCGTTTTATTATTAATTGTAAAGGTGAAGCTGGACGTTATGTTATTCATGAAAATGATTTAGACTTACAGCCTAAAAGATTTAATACCGATTTAGTAAACCAATTATTCCAACTCACAACAGAGCTTAAAACATGGAATCCAAATTATGTACACGATGCGTATAGAGATTCTTACATGTATTTATCTTATAGAATAGAAAATGGCGAGATTACTGAAATTATCCCTTAACCTTTGTCTGATTTTTTGCCTATTTTCATGTAAGACTAAACGTGAAAAAG
>JAUIKA010000053.1 GCA_030430995.1 Alphaproteobacteria bacterium | reverse complement strand
CATTAGATTTTCCTGTAAGAGTTATTGTTGCTGTTTTTCTTTCCATCTTTATGCTAATATATTCTAGATAATTCTAACATTAAATTAATCTTAGTCATGGTAAAAGTGATTTTTATAACAAAAGAAGGGGAAATAACAGTAGAAGCACCAGAGGGCCTTTCTGTGCTTGAGGTTGCTAAAGAGAATAATATAGATATAGAAGGTGCTTGTGAGGGGGCTTTGGCTTGTTCTACATGCCATGTTATTGTGAATCCTGATGATTATAATAAGCTGTCTGCGCCTTCAGAGGAGGAGGAAGATATGCTAGATTTAGCATTTGGCCTTCAGGAAACTTCTAGGCTTTGTTGCCAAATAATTGTAGAGAAGGATATAGAAGGGATAAAGGTAACATTGCCAAATGCGTCAAGAAACATTAAGCACTCGTAGCTCAGTGGATAGAGCATTGCCCTCCGAAGGTAAAGGTCGTTGGTTCGAATCCAACCTAGTGCGTTTACTAATAAGAATTCACAAATAATAAAATTTATGCAAATAATAAGGCTGGAAGACATAAATAAGCAATATGGTAATCACCTTGTATTGGAAGACATATCTTTTTCTATTGCTGATAAACAAATTACAGTTTTAATGGGGCCAAATGGTGCTGGAAAAAGCACTTTGGCAAAAATTATAGTAAATTTAGAAAAACCAACATCAGGTAAGATTATAAGGACTAATGACTTGAAATATGGATATATCCCTCAGAAAGTTAGCATAACAAATCGCGTTCCTATCACTGCTGAGTATTTAATGGGTATTATTTCTGGTGGGGGATATATTAAAGAATTTGATGAATTTTCTGATATAGAAAAACTAAAAAATAAATCTATACATGACCTTTCAGGCGGGCAATTCCAAAAAGTCCTCTTAGCTTCTACTCTTATGCATAAACCAAATATTTTAGTATTAGATGAGCCAATAACAGGCTTAGACATAGAAAGCCAGGAAATGTTTTATAATATTATCCAGAAAATACGTAATAATATGCAAGTTAGTATAATTATTATATCTCATGATCTTAGTTCTATTCTAGAGAGTGCGGATCAAGTAATATGTATAGATAAAACAATGAAGTGTAGCCATAGTTATATAAATAACAATAAATATAATAAACATCATCTTAAACCATATTCTCATGAACATAGAAATTTCAATAGCTAGTATATTAGCATTATTTGTACTTAGTATAATTATAGCACCTGTAGGTACTGTGTTAACCTGGAGAGGATATGGTTTTATAGGCGATAGTATATCCCATAGCTGTTTATTTGCAGCTATATTATCTAATATGCTTAGTATATCTAGCATATTTGGTACATTGATCATGAGCATGATTATGGCAATTACTTTGGTCTCATTTTCAAGAAAATATGAAGGATATATTTCTAGCAGCATTGTTGTTAGCTTCCTTATTTCTATTAGTATAATTGTTAGAGATATATATAACTTAGGTAATTTTGATTATAAGGATTTGTTTTTTGGTAGTATAGCAAATGTAATGTTTGAAAATATATATTTAGCAGTAGTAATTGGAATATTAGAATATGTTTTATTATATTTTTTCTGGAAGAAAATTTTACTTTCATGTTTTTCTAAAGAAATAGCGCAAATACAAGGTATTAAAACAGGTATTATAGATATTATAATAATAATGTTTGCTGCTATCTCTATAAGTATATTACTTAAAATAGTAGGTGCTATATTAGTAATATCAGTTTTGCTTACTCCGGCGGCGGCGGCAAAAAATATTTCAAATACTCCTACAAAAATGCTTATGTATTCAGTTGTATACTCAATAGTATCTTGCGGATTGGGCATTGCTATGTCTATATTGCTTAAATGCAATATTCAAGCCAGTATAGTGTTTATGCTATGTACAACTATGATTATTACCTATTTCCTTTACAGAAACATTTAAGATATAGAATCTAAAATAAAAATAGATAAAACTTTGAATATGTCTTCCATAATAGAAAAAATATCTTATAATAAGAATATACCTATTCAAAGTTAGTATGTTAGGTTCATTTTGTTATATAAACATGTTTATATAGCTTGGATAGAAATGGTTTTTTATTCATGCTGTAAGTTGTATATTTAGTAGTAGGATTATGTTTCTATTAATGAATATTGTTTGGAGGTGTAGCTCAGTGGTTAGAGTACCTGCCTGTCACGCAGGGGGCCGCGGGTTCAAGTCCCGTCACTTCCGCCATTTCTTTGTAACTATGTATCCTGGAATCTAATTACTATCCTTAGCATCAAATATATATTTACAATAGGCTGCTTTTTTACCATTAAAAAATATTATAAGCATATAGCTTGTACTATATTTTCTTACACATGATCTACTAATTTAAATTTTTTACTCTCAATCATTGAACCATTTGAGGGCGGCAATTATGCTATCTATTATTATGGGGTAACTGCTGTTGCGGGCTCCTATGCTCAATGCAATAAAGCAAATCATAAAACTTACATAAAAAGCAAATTTGAGCGGGTATAAAGAAGAGCTAGGAGTTTACATTAGGAAAGCATATATATTTTTATATAGCACAGAGAGGGTTTTGATAGAAGAATGGAGTTCCATGATATAGCTAGAATCCTATTATTTGGTCATTTTTAACATAACATATTTTGTTTTGGTATTATTTAAGTTGTTATTTTTTATTTATATGTTGTATTTATGTAAATAATGCGATATTCGTTATTTATGAAGAGATTTTTATCTTTTTATATTTTATATAAATTAACTAAATGGTTTTTATTATGCCAATACAAGCACCAGGGCAGCAAACAATGTGCAGCTTACAAGTAAATGTTAAATTTATCGATACAGAAGGAGGGGTGATTCCTACGGTTCTTTTACAAGCGCTTGCAGAAAGCTTTGATGACGTCTCAGTTAATACACCACAAGTGGAGCAACAACTTGCAGATAACTGCGTACACCAAGTTATCAATGAATTCGCTAGGGATGTATTATGTTACGCTGTACCTCAGCATGGCGTAGTTGGTATGCATTCTAGCCTTATGGAAGATGCATTAATTGCTGCATAAATGGGTAATGAAAAAACAATCCAGGTTTTAGAGCGCAGAATTAGAGTTAAGCTGCGCCTCCTGGATGAAGATGCTAATTATCTTCTTTCACTTGCATATCAGGAGCTGTCTCCTTTGAGAGATTCTCAGGAGGAGAAAACATCAGAGATGAAAAATGCTCTTAAATATGCAAATTCTGCTGTAATAGCTGGTGAAGGTGAAGCCGATGAAACTTTATATCTTGCACATGCAGCGCAAATAAATGCTAATTTGGGGTTTGTGGATGATGCTATATCCTGTTTTAGAAGGGCTCATGTAGTTATTGCAAATAGTCCCGATAAGGAATATAAAGTAGGTGGTTTATATATTCAACAAATGTTAAGGGATGTGGCAGCATCTGAGGCTATTAAACAACAAATTTCTCAACTTGATCTGCCAAAAGACTTAGCGCAGCAAATTGAGCTTTTTAGTAAAGGCGCTGTTCTTAAAGCAATGGCAGATAAAGATTCTAGCTCTGTTACTTTTGTTTCAAATGCTGTTAGTGGCATGCAAAATGGCACTATGAGTGAGCAAGCATTAAGAGCAATGATGTAGCAGGAGATGAAAAAACTTTCTCCTGAAATGCAGGCTATGATGAAAGAAACTGCGAAAGATGTTGTTAAGGAGAGCTTTAGCGAGGATACATTAAAATTTGAAGCAAAAAAAAGGAATATGAAGAGCTTTTAAAGAATCTTTCGGGTAATGGACAACCAGTTAAGGATTATGTATAGGGCTTTTGTAATGAGCTAGATGTAGCTTTTACAACAGCGCAAGGAATAAAATCTGGTAATTTGCAGATAGACCCCTCAACTCCTAATTATCAGAAATTAGGACTCCATCTTGTTAGCCTTATTCCTTTTTCTATATGTGATATTTTATCAACAGGTTTGGGTTTCCTTGCTAGTAAGGTTAATGCAGCAGAAATAAATAGAAAAGCTGCTACACTTAGTAAGTTCGGTATAGATATTGCTTCATTTAATGCGAAGGTTGCTTATATAGCGTATAGCATTGCATTGAGCCCTGAAAAACAGCAAGAGATTCTTAAATGTGAGCAAAGAGCTGTAAAAGATTGGTGGGAGAAGCTAAATAATGTGGTATCTAAAGTTGGGCCTGCAATTGAGGATAAATTTGTTAAACGTTATAAGGTAAGTGACTCTCCTCAGTATATGCTTGGGCATATAGAAGCGCAAAAAATGTTAGTAGGGATGATATATACAGGTAAAGCAGATGTATCAGATGTAGGAGCTATATCTATTTGTGAGATGCTATCTGCTTATGTCTGTAAAGAGGTGCATGCTTATATGCTTGGCCCTGATGGAAAAGGGGCAATAGCTGGTCTAGCTAATGAGGTATTTGGAGAGGTTATGGATGCTAAAGAAGAAGGTGGAGCAGAAGCAGGTGAAAATACAGATGCTAATAAAGGTGTTGATACTGCAGGTGAAGATGCTCCAGGATGTTCTGCTTGCTGCGTTGTTATGTAATTGCGCTGCATAGGATGTATTGATTTGCTAGTTTTATAAGCTGCCAACTTATATGGCGATAAACTTTCTTTAGATTGCCCTTATCAAAATTGCGTTTTAAACGCATCCATAGCTTGGCTCATATAAAATTACTACATATATCAATAGAATATCTGCCTTCATATTTTCCAGATTTAAACAGGATTGAACAAAAACGGCCTCATACTCAATCATAAAGGAAAAGATATATCTGATGTCACTGCTTTTTTATAGATTACTCCATGTAGTCTTTTTATATAGGGCTGGATATATTAACTAGGGTATCTGCCAAATAAGAAAAGCTATGATGCTACAAATAAAAATGATATATAGCGACGGAAATTGGTATGGAGGCTAAATAAAAAGCGCATAAAGCAGGCAGAGCTATCCATGGCCATAAGAAAAATGACAGCACAAAGATTATAAGAAATATAAAAAATAGCCATATGTAGTGGTTAGGTATTACAATATGCTTTATAGCAAAAGTTCTTATTCTGCTAGGAGCTAATATTGCCACTACCGCTATATTTAGCATAGTTTGCCAGTCATTAAAACATACACCAAAGGTTTTCTTTATCTCTAATTCTATTATTACAGGCATTATTGTTAAGATGCCTGCCATGGGCGCTGGCACACCTACAAAAAAATACTTATCCTTCTTGTTAGGGGTTTTAGCAATATTCATTATATTGAATCTTGCTAATCTGCTTGCAATAGAGCACATATATAGCATACATACGCCCCATCGTATATATTCATTAATTATTCCAATGTCTTTTGTGAAGTGATATATTATGATACCAGGAGCTATGCCAAAATTAGCAAAGTCACATAAAGAATCCAGCTCAGCGCCGAATTTTGATGTGATATTCATAGCCCTTGCTAATTTCCCATCTAGCACATCACAAAATGCTGCCATTATTATGCATATAACGCAGCTATACCAATTAGCCTCAATAGCATATCTTATAGAAGACATTCCAAACATTAATGCAAGGAATGTAACTGCGTTAGGTAGAGATTTAAAAAAATAGAATCTTTTTTTATTCTCGTATTTCAAATTTTGCATCGGATAGATTTTTATTCTCAAAGAACCCTATTATAGTTTCTCCACCTATTACTCTTTGGCCTTCGCATACTGCAATTTCTATATGTGCAGGAATATATACATCAACGCGGCTACCAAATCTTATAATACCAAATCTTGCCCCTGTGTTAACTTCTTGGTCTTGGCTTAAAGAGCATATTATCCTACGTGCTATTAGCCCTGCTATTTGCACAACAGCTACTTTATCCTTATTTTTTGTCTCTATCAAAACAGATTGTCTTTCATTAAGAGAGCTAGATTTGTCTAAACTAGCATTTATGAATTGGCCCGGGTGATACCTAAGTTTAGTAACTTTTCCATCTATAGGGATTCTGTTAACATGTATATCAAAAACACTTAGGAAAATGCTAACCTTAGTCATATTAGTTTCCAGATCATCTCCTAATTCAGATGGTGGAGAAGTATTTCTGATAATACTAGTAATTTTTCCATCTGCTGGGCTTATTATGGCATCTGGTGAAACCATAGTAACTTTATCTGGATCTCTGAAGAAATATATGCAGAATATGCTAAATGCTAGGAATAATACCCATAAAATATTATTTAAACATAAAAATAATAAAGTAAAGCCTAGGCCTAAGATAATGAAAGGAAACCCTTCTTTATGTAATTTTAAAAGAAACTTCATATTTAATAATTAAAACAACAAGTAATATGATATATACTATCAGACAGATATTAATACGTCTAGATTATTATGATAATATTAAACATCGGGAGCAACATAGGGCAAAGGAGTAATAATATAGATATAGCTATTTCAATGTTATCTAAAAAGCTTATAGTAAAAGCTGCATCTAAAAAGCTTTATAGTAAGCCAGTTTTGGGAAGTAATATATGTCAGGGGGATTATTTTGTGAATATAGGTTTAGAGATATATAGCCCAGCTTCCCCTTTATGTTTACTTAGCTATGTTAAAGAGGTAGAAATTTCAATGGGCAGATGTGGTGGTGCAGCTATTTGGTCATCACGAATTATAGATATAGACATAATATTATTTAATGATCAGTCAATTAATTCTCAGTTGTTGCATTTACCACATAAAGAGATTCTGAATAGAGATTTCGTTCTGCTTTCTTTGTTAGAGCTTGCGCCTAGGTATCAATATAAAACAGCAGGAAATAATCATAATATAGCAGCTGAGGAATTATATAAAAATTTAAATAATTTGAATAGAAATATAATATGATTCTATTCATAAACTTATCCACATGGTATAATTACATTAAATAATAGTTAATTAATCATATGTCAGATTTTGATTCTGATAATTTAAATAGCATAGGCCATT
>JAUIKA010000052.1 GCA_030430995.1 Alphaproteobacteria bacterium | reverse complement strand
CCCCCTGCTAATATAAAAACTGCGTCCATATAGATAGCTACATATTCATTAAATTACATTAAATCATAATAATGAATAGATTAAAAGAGTAAATGTTGCTAAATAGAGATATAACGCTGTAATAGATTAATAAACGGAGTTTGAGTATGTATAAACTGGTTGTAATATATGGCCGCGTTGTGAAGGGGGCTTTATATATTTGCATAGAAAAGTATTTGCTATTAAAGAGCCAAATGGTTAGCATATAAGCTATAAAATTTTGTTAGCATTATTATGTTTAAAGACCTTGCTATTGTTTTGCCAGCACGTATTAATTCTTCTAGGTTAAAACAAAAACCTATGCAGGTTATATCAGGTAAAACAATATTACAATTGTCTTGTGAAAAAGCTGTGAAAACTAAAATAGACACATATATAGCCTCTGACTTTCCACTTCCAAAAGAATTTAAAGATGTTAATGTTATTCTAACAGATCCGGAATTGCCAAGTGGTTCAGATAGAGTATTTGCAGCATTACGTAAGATAAATAAAGATTATAAATATGTGATAAATTTACAATGCGATATGCCGTTTATAGATCCAAAAGATATTTTAAAACTAGCTACTAGGCTTATTATGTCTGAAGCAGATATAGTTACTTTAGCCGCAGAGTCTAGAGAAGAATATGCAAGCTCTAACTCAGCAGTTAAAATAGTAAAAAACATCCATAATAATGCTATATATTTTTCACGCTCTATGGTGCCCTATAATACAGAGAGTTATCTATTACATATAGGCATATATGGTTTTAAATATGAATCCCTAAAAAAATTTGTATCTTTGCCAACCTCTTATTTAGAGAAGTTAGAGTCATTAGAGCAATTAAGAGCTATTGAAAATGGCATGACAATAGAGGTGGTGGAAACAGATAACATACCAATTTCTATAGACACTAAAGAAGATTTAGATAAAGCAAGAAAAATATGCGCGTAATTTCAGGTAAATATAAAAGGGCATTACTCCCAAAGGCAAAAGAGACTTGCCGCCCTACAAAATCCATGGTAAGGGAGGCTATTTTTAGCATGCTTGGCAGCTATATTAATGCTGAATATATATTAGATTTATTCTGCGGCACCGGCTCTATGGGGATAGAGGCGGCATCAAGAGGGGCTAAATATGTTTTATTTCTAGATAGCAACAAAAACCAAACCACCGAGGTAGCAGCATTTACAAAAAAACATAATGTAAATTCAGATATTTGGAATATTGACTATAGAAATATCGCCACAGCTAAAAATGCTTTTGACCTAATATTCATAGACCCACCATATGATAAATTACATATATATAACCATTCTATGGAATTACTTTCATCTCAAGGATATATAAAAACAGGCACTATAATAGTTATGGAGATAAAAAAATATGCTAACTACCAAATATCTCAAAAGGGTTTGGAACTGCTAAAAGAAAAAGTTTATGGTAAAACAAAAATATTAATATATGTCCAAAAGTAAGATATCTTATATATGTAATAATTGTGGTGCAGTAGCGCATAAATGGTCTGGTAGATGTGCGGATTGCGGCAAGTGGAATACTTTATCCCAAGAAAAAGAAGATTTATCTATTATTTCAATTTCATCAGGCAAAGCTATTGAGTTAGATAGTAATGTATATGAAAATATTCAGGAGTCAAAAAGGATACCTAGCAGTTTTTCTGAAATAGACCATATTCTAGGAGGGGGAATAGTAGAAGGTGGCGCAATGCTACTAGGTGGTGACCCTGGTATAGGTAAGTCTACTATTTTATTACAGCTTTCAATAGCCCTTGCCAATGCAGGTAATAATGTATTATATATTACCGGGGAAGAGTCATGCCAACAGGTAATGCTAAGAGCAAAAAGGCTTGATATGAAAATATCTAAATCTTTTAAAATAGCTGCTGCAACTAATGCTGCAGATATAATAGCAACCCTAAGAAATAACCCTGGAATCAAAATTCTTATAATAGATTCTGTTCAGACAATGTCTGACCCAGAAATATCTTCAGCGCCAGGAACTGTCTCCCAAATACGCTCTGTTGCAAATAGCCTGATTTCTTATTGTAAGGGCCATTTTATTTCATTATTTTTAATAGGCCATATTACAAAAGATGGGCAAATAGCAGGGCCTAAGGTTTTAGAGCATATGGTGGATGTAGTTTTATATTTTGAGGGAGACCAAAATTATTATTATAGAATTATTAGGTCTATTAAAAACAGATTTGGCCCTGTGAATGAATCCGCTATTTTTGAGATGACTTCAGGAGGATTAAACCAAGTAACAAACCCTTCAGCGCTATTCCTTAATTGCAATAGGCAAGAAATTTCAGGGAGTGTTACTTTTGCATGCATAGAAGGTACAAGGCCTGTACTTGTTGAAGTACAAATGCTAGTTATGTCTACATCTTCGCCAATGCCGCGCAGAGCAGTGGTAGGGTGGGATTCTAACAGGCTTGCTATGATACTCGCTGTCTTGGCTGTTAGATATGGCTTAAATCTTTCTGCATATGAAGTGTATTTAACAGTCGCAGGTGGTTTTAAAATCTCTGAACCTGCTGCAGATCTTGCCATCGCTGCTGGGCTTATTTCTGCCGCTACACAAAAAATTATTCCAAGTGATGTAGTATTTTTTGGAGAATTAGGCCTTTCAGGGGAAGTAAGAAAAGTACAGCAACCAGCTATGCGCTTAAAAGAAGCAAGGAAACTAGGATTTGATAGAATCATAGCTTCAGAAGACATAGAAGGAATAACAAAAGTTACCCATATTAGCCAACTCAGAGATATACTATTTGTATAAAGATGTATATGGATGTAAAATATGTGAAGTAGTAAAAACTATTTAATAAATGTCTAAAACTTATACCGCCGAAAATATTAAAGTCCTCAAAGGTTTAGAGGCAGTCCGCAAAAGACCTGGCATGTATATAGGGGATACAGATGATGGTAGTGGCCTTCACCATATGGTATATGAAGTTGTTGATAACTCAGTTGATGAAGCATTAGCTGGGCATTGTACTAAAATTGAAGTAACTTTAATGGCAAATGGAGCTGTAAGAGTTGCAGATAATGGAAGAGGAATCCCTGTTGATATGCATCCTGAAGAGGGAATCTCTGCTGCAGAAGTGATTATGACAAAATTACATGCTGGTGGTAAGTTTGACCAGAATATATATAAAGTTTCCGGCGGTTTGCACGGAGTTGGCGTTTCTGTTGTAAATGCTTTATCTGAACTGCTTCAACTACGCATCTTCAGAGGTGGAAAAGAGCATTATATGGAATTCAATATGGGCGAGTCTAAAGCGCCTTTAAAAGAAGTAAGCAATAATGCAGGAAATAAGCATGGTACTGAGATAACATTTTTGCCCTCAGATACTATTTTCTCTTCTACTCAGTTTAATTTTTCTACTTTAGAACATAGATTTAGAGAAATGGCATTCCTTAATGCAGGCTTAAAAATTGTTCTTATAGATGAACTTAAAAATAAAAAATCTATTTTACATAGCCAAGGTGGAATTAGTGAATATGTTCAATATCTTGATAATGGTAAACAAATTTTGCATTCTACAATAAATGTTGGTGGAAAAAATAAAGATATAGTGGCTGAGGTTGCATTGCAATGGAATGACTCTTATTATGAAAATATATTATGTTTTACTAATAATATTAAGCAAAAAGATGGAGGAACGCATCTTGCAGGTTTAAAGTCAGGCCTTACAAGAGCATTAAACCAATATATAGATGAACAAGCACAAAAGAAGAAATCTAAATTAAATATCACAGGTGATGATATCAGAGAAGGGCTCACATGTATTCTTTCAACAAAGGTTCCGGATCCTAAATTCTCTTCCCAAACAAAAGATAAGCTAGTGAGCTCAGAAGTAAGACCCGTGGTAGAAAATGTAGTATATGATAGCCTATGCGGGTGGTTAGATAAAAACCCACCTATTGCAAAAGCTATTGTAAATAAAATACTAGAAGCTGCATCTGCTAGGGAAGCTGCAAAAAGGGCGAGGGAGCTTACAAGGAGAAAAAATGTTTTAGAAATCTCTAACCTTCCAGGTAAACTTGCAGATTGCCAGGAGAAAGACCCAGCAAAATCTGAAATCTTTATAGTGGAAGGAGATTCTGCGGGTGGTACTGCAAAACAAGGGAGGAGCCGAAAAAACCAGGCTATTTTGCCTATGAGGGGAAAAATACTTAATGTAGAAAAAGCTAGATTTGATAAAATCTTGGGCTTCGACGCAATAGGTACGCTAATTACAGCACTAGGGACTGGTATTACTAAAGAAGATTTCTCCTTAGAGAAGCTGAGATATCATAAAGTGATTATCATGACAGATGCTGACGTAGATGGTGCACATATCAGAACATTATTGCTCACATTCTTTTATAGGCATATGAAGGAACTTATAAAGCATGGGCATTTATATATAGCACAGCCGCCTTTATATAAAATTAAAGGTAGAAAAGAACTATATATGAAAGATGATAAGGAGTTAGATAAATATCTGAGCAAAGTTATAGCGGAGGATTTAGAACTATCTTTAAATGGCAAAAAAATATCACAAACAGATGTTATAGAGTTATTTAACAAATCAAATAACTTTATAAATAATATTCGCACAATCACAAATGATGTAGAATTTTTTGAAAGGATTATACATAAAATAGAACTTGGATGCAGCTTTCAAGACGCATTAGAGAAGAATATGATACCAGGCGCAGTTATTAGCCCAGATGGAGATGTCTCTATTAAACATGTAAAAGATGGTATAAATAAGCAGGTATATGTACCTCAATATGAATTTGCATGTATGGATAGGTTAATTTCACAAAATATGAAACAATATCTACCTATCACTATTACCTCTAAAACTGAAACCTTCACAGTAGATAGTATTGCTGCGCTTATTAATTGTTTAAATACTTTATCCAGAAAAAGAATATCCATACAAAGATTCAAAGGCCTTGGTGAGATGAACGCATCACAACTTTGGGAAACAACATTAGACCCAGAAGTAAGAACATTGCTGCAAGTAAGGATAGAGCATGCTGAAGAGGCTGATAGCATATTTTCTACTTTAATGGGAGATGTAGTAGAGCCAAGGAGGGATTTTATACAGCAGAATGCACAAAAGGTAGCGAATCTTGATGCATAGATTTGTAGCAGAATCTAATATTAGAATAGATCTTTTTTTGAAAGAGCATTTTCCTGAGTTTTCCAGGGGGTATTTACAAAAAGTAATTGGAAGTTCCAAGCTTTTGGTTAATGAGAAGATAGTTCTAAAGCCTAGCTTTACTCTCTCAGAAGGAGACGTTATTGAGCTAGACCATTGTTTTGAAACCAAGTTAGAAGAAAACGAGCTTATTCCACTGCCAAGAGAGATAAATGCTATATATGAAGATGCATATATCCTTGTAATCAATAAAGATGCTGGCCTTGTTGTTCACCCAGGGGTTGGCCATAGGCAAGATACATTGGTAAATATTTTATTAGACCGCTGCGGAGATAATCTATCCAGCATAGGTGAAAAAACGCGGCCAGGAATAGTGCATAGGTTAGATAAAGATACATCTGGCCTTATGATAATCGCCAAAACTGACTTTGCACATCAGAAGCTTTCTGAGCAAATTATGCAAAAGAGCATAGTAAGGAAGTATAAAGCATTAGTTTGGGGCGCTATTCAAAATGGTGAATTTACTATAGATAAGAATCTTATAAAAAGCAAAAGTGACCATAGAAGGATGAAGGTTATCTCTTTCAAAGACTCTGGTAAATCTGCTATTACACATGTAAAACTAGAGAAGCATCTATCAGATTATGCATCTTTGGTAGAATGTATCTTAGAAACAGGTAGAACTCACCAAATACGTGCTCATATGAGCTATATTGGGCATTCTATAATAGGGGACCAGTTATATGGCAAAAATGAAAAGAAAATAATTGACTATATAGATAGTAGATATCAAAATGCTTTTCTAAGCTTTACCAGGCAAGCATTGCACTCTTATTATATAAAATTTATGCACCCGGTTGAAAAAAAAGTTATGGAATTTAGTATAGAACTTCCGGAGGATATAAAACAGATTATGGAGTTGTTTTAAAATAGCAATGGGAAATAATATGCTAGCTCTGGCATAGAAAGATTTTTAGCAATATAGTAAGTATTGACTTATATATATAATGAGATATAATGTCAAACATTCAACTAAAAAAATATATCATGAAAATAGAATCTGCAACTACATCTGCTTTAATTAGTGCAGAAAGCATTACAGTAGTAAATATTGATCTTCAAAATCTAGAGGATAATGAATGTAGCATTACCTTTCAGAGGAATGTCGTGATTAATAATAAACCTATAACAGATTATGTTGGCTTGGGTGACCAAGAGAGTGTGACTCTTAGTGGCACAGAAGTAATGGGTATTCAAGATAGTATTTTAATGGATATAGCAAGATAATTTATAATCACTAGCTCTCTATTCTTATATAGTCCGATTAATTTGATCAGGTTATGGATTAGCTATATACTATTGGTATTAAACTAAATCATACAATATGAAAATAGCATATGTAGATATAGACACCAAAACTATAGATATTAAATACACAGAGGAGTTATATATTAGCTTTGAGCCCGGTGATACGCTCAATGATAGCCCTATAGAGCATTATTATAGTTTTAATGGTAATGCTCTTATTATCACTAGAGCTGACATATTGCTATATAATATATTCACTATTCCTGATATGGATTCTATTCTCAGTGGAAACCTATAGTATATCATACTTACTATTCCAGTCCCATTTATAAAGAGCTTTATATCACAATATTATAAAACTCTACAACATAATAAAAATATAGCTTTTATTTTAAAAATCTACTTAATTCTTTATTTTAAGCGCCTTTTATAGCTCCTTGTATTTATGTGGGGAATGAATCCCCATCTTTTTACAAATTCACTTTCAGCTTAAGCGAGCCAGTCACCTGGGAATAAGACCTATATTTCTTATATTCACTGTCTAGGCAGTATTCAAATTTCCCCTTTTGTCCGCTAAGTTTTGCACCTGCTTTAAATCTGAATGCAGAAGATTTTATCTTCTTAAGCTGCTCTTCAGGGGCTTTTGAGTTCTTCACAACAGAGATATCAACCCCGGTATATAG
>JAUIKA010000051.1 GCA_030430995.1 Alphaproteobacteria bacterium | reverse complement strand
AAGTCTTTGATCAACATTTCTTGATTGATTTTATCCTTGAATTTTTAGTAATAGGAATAGTTAACGCTTTTCTATGCATACCCGCCTCTATTGCAAATTATCTTAGGCTAAGATATAGCATAAGATATTCAATAGCGAGACTTATTTCCCATACATTTGTTGAATTATGCAGGATAATCTTAAATATAGATTATGTGATAACAGGCACTGAGAAAATCATCAATAGTCCTTGTGTAGTCCTATCTAACCATCAATCTTTCTGGGATAATTTTATTATGCAACTATTCATCCCACCCCATTCATGGATAATAAAAAAAGAATTGCTTAATATACCATGCTTTGGAACAGGGCTTGCAGCTATGGACCCAGTAGCGGTTGATAGGTCCAATTTTATGTCTGTGAAAAAGATCCTACGGGAAGGTAAAAAGAAAATACAGCAAGGGCTATGGATTGTAATGTTTCCAGAAGCAACAAGGCTTAAACCACTTGAGAGAAAGAAATTCACACCAAGTGGAGTTAAGTTAGCCCAGACAGCAGAGGTGCCTATAATGCTCATAGCACATAATGCTGGGCTATATTACCCAAAAGGCAATTGGATAAAATCTAGCGGTGTAATTACTGTTAAAGTTATAGATATAATAGAAAAAGAAAAAGTGATTAAAGCTGATATTAGGGCGCTTACTAAGGAAATTGAGGACATAATAAATTATCATAAAGATTATCTAGCAAATAACCCTTAAGGTCATGAACCTTCCTGAATGGCCTAAAGCTGTAGGCACAAAAAAGAGAGGATATAACCTTAGCAATATAAAGGCAATAATGGATGCTGCTAAAAATCCTCATTTGAAGCTTCCGCCTATATTGCATATAGCTGGCACGAATGGAAAAGGCTCTACAACAGCTTATTTAAAAAGTATTTTTGAAGAGTCAGGATATAAAGTACATTGCTATACAAGCCCACATTTGATTGAGTTCAATGAAAGAATATATCTTTCTTCTTCTGGCAATATCTCTAATGAAGAGCTAGAGTTATACCTAGATAGAATAGAAAATATATGTAAAGGCAACAATATCTCTCCAAGTTTTTTTGATGGAACAACAGCAGCAGCATTTTTGGCATTTGCAGAACATAAGGCAGATGTTTTAATTCTAGAAACCGGACTTGGAGGAAGGTTAGATAGTACAAATATAGTGCCATGCCCATTTCTTAGCATCATAACCCCTATATCTTATGATCATATGGAATATTTAGGTAGCAGAATTACCGATATAGCGAGAGAAAAAGCTGGAATAATAAAAGAGTCTATAAGTATAATAGGGCCACAAACAAATGAGGCAATGCAAGTAGTAAAAACTCATCTAAAAAATAAGGCATATATATTCGGAGAAAACTTTTTCTTAGATAGTAAAAATAACCGTCATTTCACTTTAAAATATAAAGATAATTGCTACCAGATTAAATTGCCTAGTTTAAATGGAGGCCACCAAGTGCAAAATGCAGCAGTATGCGCAATGGCAGCTATAGCTGCTTCAAAGCAATTCCAGAAAATCACAATAAATAGTATTTCAGTTGGAATTTCAAAAGCATATATACCAGGGAGGCTACAGCTAATACCTCAAAGCAAAATAAAGAAATTTAATATAAAGAATTTATGGGTAGACGGGGCGCATAACCCAGATGCAGCAAGAGTAATTTCTCAATCCGTTGCTCCTAATAGCATAATTCTGGGCATGATGGCAAATAGGGATATAAAAGAGTTTCTAAAATATTTTGATAAAAATATTTTAATATATGCTGTAAGCATACCAAATTTAGACGCAGATTTATATAACGTAGATATAATAAAAAAAGAAGCAGAAAAAGCAGGCTTTAAAGCATATGCATGTAGCAATATTGAAGAGGCATTTTATAAAGCAAATGGAAATGTTTTAGCAACTGGGTCCTTATATATAACAGCTGAAATATTAAAATATATGAAAAAAATCAACCCCTGAGATATATATACAAGATAATATAGCTCCCATTTTTAAGCTATTCTATAATATTCAGTATTAGATGTACTTTATATTTAAAATTTGCATTATTTTTAATAAATATATCTAGATAAAAAACATTATCTATCTCATCAATATATCTATAACTTTTTTAGTTGCATGAATATATAATATATATATTCAATATAGGCCGCATATTCATAATGAGTAGAAAGATAAAATGTTTTTTATTAGTAATAGCATTATCCATCTCAACGCCATCATATGCAGTGGTAGATATGTCTAGCTTTTTTATAACTTGGTCATTATGGACACTATCTTCATGGCTATTGGACTATTATATAGTAAGAAGCGATGGAATGATTGGTAAATATTATAACCAATATGTTATAAAATATTTTTACCCTGAAATAAAGTTGCCAAATCAATTTAAAACCCATGAGTTAGATGACCTATATAGCAAAATGCCAAAAGGACTCAGAATGGATATGACGTCAAAGCAAAAGTCTTTGGATAATCTCAAATATCGCCTCAGAGCTGATACAAAAGAAGAATTACTAAAAAAAATATCGCTGTTAATTGATGATTTATTGGAAGATCAACATAAAGTACAACTCCAAATACAACAAAGCCATATAATTCAAGAGGCAATGAAAAATACATCCTATGTAGATTTTATAGGGGAGGATGTAGCGGCGGGAGACATTCTTTATAGTAAGAATAATATCTCTGCTAAGATTTTTACCTCAAGCGGCAAAGGGAAAAATAAAAACTCTGGCCATATAAGTAAACACGCAGAAAATGGTATTAAAGTACAAAGCATTTTTCCAGTAGGAGATACAGCAAATATTAAACTCAATGCTACATATTCAGAAAACTCTATTAATAAAAGCCACAATAATAAAGCAAAAGGAAAAAGCCTTATATTAGGTGGGCATATTATATATAACTTTTATAATAACTGGGTTATCTCTACTAGCATAATCGGAACCAGTAATAAATCTATCACAAAAACAAATATATTGGGTATTGATAAAGAAACAGCTTCTACAGGGCATTCAATCTCAATATTGCCTAGAATATCATATATATATAATATTTCTAATAATATATCTATATTGCCTATGGTTGGCATAGGGTATTCTTACTATTATTTAAGCCCCTATAGAGGGATAGTAATAAATCAAGAAGCTACAAAAAATCATAATTATAGCTACAGTTTAGGATGCAGCCTAAGATCTATAATTTCACTAAAAAATTCATGGAAGCTATCTCTTGCGTTAAATGGTACTTATATACACAACATCCGCAATAAAACTAATGAAAGAAGAGGCGAAATTAACTATAAGGATATTTCCCATAAAATAAATGGAATCCCTGGCGCAAGAATAGGAAAGCATAACTATCAGATTATTGCAAAAGCAAAAATTAATAAAGGTAACTTCGGACTAGAACCTAGTCTTTCCTGGCATTTTAGAAAAAGATATATATCACGCACTGCTGCTTTAAAGCTAAGCATAGACTTTTAATGCCTAATAAACTCTATATTTGGCAGTATAAATATGTTATTATATGCTCTATCCAATAGTTGAAGTATTAAGAATGTTAAGATTATTATTAGTGGTTGCTATATTCGGGCTATCTGCATGCAAATCCATGAAACAAGACCCTGAAGTTATAAAGCCAGCAGGGGCTTTATATGACAAAGGAATAGAGCTGCTTAATAAGAAAAAATATAGTGATGCAAAAGAAGAGTTTTTATCTATATATCTTCAGCATCCATTCAGTGAAATATCAGAGTCAGCACAGATTTTAGAAATTTATAGCCTGTATATGAATCAAGATTATTTAGAAGCAACAGATGTTATTGATCTATTTATAAAATTCCGCCCAAATAGTAATTATATACCTTATGTATATTACATGAAAGCAATGAGTTACTACCAATCTATGCAAGCTATGTATTTTAGCCAAGAACATACTCTAAACGCTTTAGCAGCATTCAAAGAGTTATTACATATGTTCCCAAATACTAAATATGCAAAGGATGCAAAAAAGAAAATAGTGGAAATAAATAATGCAATATGCATGAAAAACCTAGATACGACAAGATATTATTTAAGAAATAAAAACCCTATAGCAGCATTAGATATTATGATG
Organism: Alphaproteobacteria bacterium; assembly: GCA_030430995.1. Classification (GTDB taxonomy): domain Bacteria; phylum Pseudomonadota; class Alphaproteobacteria; order Rickettsiales; family Rickettsiaceae; genus JAUIKA01. The sequence continues at coordinate 3,133 of JAUIKA010000051.1, read as the reverse complement.
GATAATACAGAAAAATGTAGCCCTGAAGCTAAATTAGAAATGCAATATAGAAAAATGGAAGCGTATCAAATGCTGGGGCTTCATAAAAAATCTGCAAAGATTCTGAATGAGATTATGAAAGATAATTCTGATATAATTAGCAAAAATAAAAAAAGATAATATAACCTATGAAATTAGGCATAATAGCAGGAGGAGGAGGCTTGCCCATTGCTATAGCAAAAGAGAACCAAATAGAAGCTGCTGTCTTAATAGATGGATTTGCAGACCCAGAACATTATGGATTAGTACCGTATGTGGTGCTCGGGATTCATCAATCTGATGAAGCTATATCCTATCTTAGAAAGCAAGAAATCACACATATTGTATTTGCTGGTAATGTAGATAAGCCAGATTTATCTGCCCTGCCTAAAAGCACATCTCTTGTAATGAGTATTTTAAATATATTCAACAAAGGAGATGACGCTCTACTTAAAGCTGTAAAGTCACATTTTGAAAAGGAGGGCTTTATAGTGCTATCACCAGTTGAATTGATGAAAGATATTACAGTAGAAAATGGCTTCATGATAGGGCAAATAGATGAAGAATTCAGGAAAGATGCAAAATTAGGAATGATAACTTGCAGAAAATTAGGTGAATTAGATATAGGGCAATCATGCGTTATCTCAGGGGGGGTAGTATTAGGAGTAGAAGCAGTAGAAGGAACAGATCAGCTAATACAAAGATGCGGCAGTTATAAAAAATATGGGAAACATAAAATACTAGTAAAAACAATAAAGCCTACCCAGGATAAAAAAATGGATATCCCCTCGATAGGGCCAACAACCATAGATATGCTAGCTAAAAATGGATATACAGGTATATCTGTTGAAGCGAATAAAGTAATTGTATTCTCTAAATATGAAACTATCCTAGCGGCACAAAAAGAAGGGCTTATTTTTACTGCTATTTAAAATAGAGTTTTTATGAAAGAGTTTATAGAAAACTTGAAGAATAAATATAATATAGAAAAACTATTTCTTCCATCTAATCAAGATATAGAAAACGTAATAAAGCAGAGAGAAAAGATAGAATCCCATGGATATAATAGTTATGCAATAGCAGGATGCGGGGCAACAATCGTTAGCCCAGCTGCACTGCTGAACCATAAGCCTTTAATAATAGACAGTATTGAAGAGAGCTTAATTAAAAAAAAGACACAATATATAAATAATAGCACCGCTATTTTTGCTATAAGCCGCTCTGGAAAAACATATGAAACATGCTATATTGTAGAGCATCTTATAAAAGAAGGGTTTAAGGAAAATATATATACTATATGTCCATCTACAGATAATAATTTATTCTCAATAAAAGAAAAATATAATTTAAAACATTTAGAATATCCCGCATGTACAAGCGGAAGATTTGATATACTGAGAACGCCTAGCATATTACCAGCATCCCTTCTTGGTTTTGATATTAGTATAGTGAAAAATTCTAGCTCCTATTTAACTACTGATATTTTTTCTACTGCATATAGTAATGCTAAAAATATTTTAGCAAATTATGAAAAAGGAAGGAGAATTATGGTTTTTATATATTATTCTCATATATTTAAAAATGCATTGAACTGGGTAAAACAAATGCTTGCTGAGTCCTTAGGTAAATCTGGCTTTTCTGTAACACCTATAATATCTGATGGAGTGCTAGACCAACATATTCAAATGCAAATGTTCTTAAGTGGATATGATGATAAACACTATCAAATATTTAATCTAAAGAATAACGGTATCGCTTCTAATATGGCTCATAACATACATAAGGTGATGAAAAAGCAGGTGTTAGATGTTACTATTTCTGACTATGAAAGCTTTGAAAAAGAAGCTCTAGTAAAATTCATTATACACTGGATGCTAACTATAATAATAATTGGAGAGATGAAATCTATAGATGTATTTTCTCAGAAATCTGTAACATATCTGAAAGATATAGGGAAGAGATTTTTCACAGAGAGAATATAAATAAAAAACTACATTATCCTTCTTCGCAACTAGGTTTCTTGATCTATAAGCCATAAAATATTTTATTACATCATCACTATTTATTATATTGATTAGGCTAGATATAATAGCTTCCTACATGTCTCTCTTGGTTTAATCATATAACCCCAACCAAGTTTAAGTAAAAGCTAGAAGATGTTTAAAATAAAGAATTAAATAAATTTTTAAGATTTTAGAGTTTATTTATTGACTTTCTCTACATTGATAGCTATAGTAACAAAAATTGTTATTATGGATATATACTTTAGTAAAAATAATCTGCTTATTACTGCATCAAGAGTGATAATGGGCATAATACTAGTTATATTATGTGCAAAGATAAGGATTCCCCTAAAACCAGTCCCTATAGTTCTTACTACCGTTGCTATTAATTTTATAGGTCTTAGGTATAGATTTTATGAAGCAACTTTATCTGTTATATCTTATTTAGTTATTGGCTCAGTGGGAATATATGTATTTGCTTCTCCCTCTGCCTCTCTAACGGGCCCAACAGGTGGATATTTAATAGGGTATTTACTCTCTGTAATGTTAATGTCTAAATTTAGACAAATATCTAATATAAAAAACAAATTTTTAAGTGATATCTTAACATCAGCTATAGGAATATCTGCTATTTATATACCTGGCATATTATGGCTTTCTAAATTCACAGGTGGATATGAAAAAGCAATAAACCTCGGTTTATCCCCTTTCATTTTGCCGGGTATTATAAAAATATTTATTTTATGCTTTATTCTAAAGTTAACAAGAAAATAAATATTATTTTCTTACAAGCTAAAATTATGGTGATAATTATCTTGACTAATAATTAGGTACTGTTGTAGAATACTTTCATAAAGAGCCTGTAGCTCAGTTGGTAGAGCATCTGACTTTTAATCAGGAGGTCCCGAGTTCGAGTCTCGGCGGGCTCGCTTTCTTATTTTATCTTTGAGCCATCTATATTCATCTTATTATCTCTGCAAATGGAGCTCTTGTGATATTTTTCATGGCATAATTAGCACGGAAATATTATGTATCATTTCTCTAACTAGCCCTTCCATATAGCTATATGCTTTAACAGTTTAAATTCATCCCTGCTTAATTTACACTATAAT
>JAUIKA010000050.1 GCA_030430995.1 Alphaproteobacteria bacterium | reverse complement strand
GAAAAAATATTAAAACGGTCTATGTTTTCATTACCTTTATATGCTAATTTCAGTGCCTGATATAAGAGTGATATTTCATCTTCAAGGAACTCTTTTCTATTTTCTTCTAATTTTTTTAAAAACTCTTGTTGTGATATCCTCTTCATCACTACATTTTAAATTACTCAGTTGTGCTTTCCTCATCATCATATGATACATCAATTTCATTTTGATCAAATTCTTCAGTATAAGAATCATCTACCGATTCGCTATCATATGATGTATCACCTGCGTCATTCTCACTCATTAACATTCTATTTTTAATGTTTTTTCTTAGCCTATCTATATTTAGCTTTTTCTTTGCTATTTCTCTGAGAGCATATACGGTATTTTTATCTTTTGGTTCTGCATCAAGTGTTCTTTCTGCGCCAGACATAATGTCTCTACTGCGTTCAGAGGCTAATATAACTAGCTCAAAACGGTTTAATATTTCAGGATTATTATTCATACAATCTTCTATTGTTACTCTTGCCATAATATATAATTTAATTATTTTCTTTCTGAGAAATTTTTAAAAAAGAGAAAAAATCTCTTAATTCTTGTTTAGCCGCTATATGTGAAATAGCTAGTGACTTGCCCATATGTTCAGAATCTAATAAGGTAAGGCCATTTGCAAATAGCTCCTTAAATATTACCCTTTCAACAAACCCAGGAGCAATTTTGAATCCTAGCCTTTTGGATATATTACCTAATATTTTTCCCATTATTTGCTTATTCACATTATGTGTGCTGCTAAGCCTATTCCTCATAACAACCCACTCAAATACTGCATTATTACGTGCTGCAGATTCAAGTTTTTGTTTCCACACCATATTACTATATACAGAGGGAGATGTCATTTGATAATTTTCAGGATTTATTTCTGCAAGCATATCCATATCTATTAAACTGTCATTAATAGGTGTTATTACAATATTTGCATAAGTATGCGCTAAGCAGGCTGCTTCTGTATGGCTGCCTGGGGTGTCTATAACAAGATAGTCTACATTAGCAGTATCATTGATTATTTTAGATAAATTTTCCTCTTCATTATTTTTATAATCTATTGCATGATGTAAAGGCACTGGTACTTTAGTGGCATTGCGCTGATTATATAGCTCTCTATTTTTAACATAGCGAGTTAAAGATTTTTGATAGCTGTCTACGTCAATGCTTGCAACGCTATAGCCGTAATACAACAAACCCACGATTAAATGCATAGAGAAGGTGGTTTTACCCACCCCGCCTTTTTCATTTCCTATGACTATAACTTTTCTTTTACTCATAAAATTTTTCTACCAATTTATTTAAAAGTTTTACTCCAAACCCCTGTGCTCCTTTTTTTCCTTTCCCTTCACTGAATGCCATACCTGCTATATCTAAATGTGCCCATGCTACATCTTTTACAAAACATTTTAAGAATTGTGCTGCTGTGCAGCTGCCTGCATATGGCACTGCACTTATGTTAGCTATATCTGCAATGCTAGATTCTAGCATTTTCGCATATTCTTCATTTAATGGCAGCCTCCAAATATTTTCATTACTTTCCTCTGCAGATGCATCTAGTTTCTTTGCTAGTTCATCATTATTAGAAAATACACCTGCATAAGTATAGCCCAATGCCACCATAACAGCGCCTGTTAATGTTGCAAGATTTATTATAAATTTAGGGTTAAGTTTGGTGGCTGTATAATATAGCGCATCAGCAAGGACTAACCTTCCTTCTGCATCTGTATTGAGCACTTCCACTGTAATGCCTGACATTGTCTTAACAATATCGCCTGGTCTTTGTGCATTATGGCTTGGCATATTTTCTACAAGGCCTACCACACCTACAGCATTTACTTTTGCTTTTCTAAGAGCTAGTGTTTTCATTAACCCTACCACAGTTGCTGAGCCGCCCATATCATATTTCATTGTTTCCATCCCTTTAGGAGGTTTAAGGGATAGGCCTCCGGAATCAAAGGTGACGCCTTTCCCTACAAAGGCTAAAGGGGCATCGCTTTTGTCTGCAGAACCGTTATATTTCATTATAACTAGCAAAGACTCTTTTTTAGAGCCCATACCAACGCCGAGTAATGCGCCCATTCCAAGTTCCTTCATTTGGCTCTCTCTGAGAATCTCCACCTCAACGCCTAGGTTTTTAAATTCATTCTCTATAATTTTTGCATATGATTCAGGGTATAAATCATTAGGTGGCATATTTACTAAGTCTTTTGTTAGAAACACTCCCTGAGATATAGTATTGAGATAGTTATATTCTGACTTTGCTTTCTCTGAATCTGTGCAAATTATAGATAAATTCTCTAGTTTTTTAGATGCTGGCTGTGATGGGTAGAGTTTATAGTCTTTTGTTTTATATGCATCATAACTATATAAAGCAATTTCTAAATTCGCGGTAACTCTGCTTATTGTTTCTGCAGCATGACATATTACAGATACTTTTTTATGTTTAGATGTAATATATGAAGAGATTGTATTTGCTATTGCCTCATATTCTTTTTGTGATATCTCTCCTTCTTTATCTATATTTATAAAAACAAATGTTTTCATTTTTCCTTGTTGAGCTACATTTGCTGCTTTGGCATCTGCGAATTTATTGCTAACTTCACATACCTTATATATATCTGAAACTTCTTTTGGTAAATCTGTATTATCTTTTTTGCATAAGATGAATATAATGTCATCTGAGAAGCTATATTGAGATATGTTTAGAAATGTTATTTTCATAAAATTCATAATAAATTAATTATTTAGCATTATAACCCAAGTATCATATAAAAATGAAAACAAAAAACTATTATTAGTATAAGCTATAAATTTCATGACAGTATTAATATGTCTCATGGTTATAATACAAGTTAAGAATAATAAAATCAAACCCATATTTACACTCTCTTTATACAGAGCTGTTTATATGGTCTAATTAGTGTTTGAAATATGAATAAATACAATGGTCAGATTTTTATGCGGCATGCCATTAGCCAAGCAAAATTAGCTTATGAAAAGGGGGAAGTTCCTATTGGGGCGGTTATTGTCTATAAAAATAAGGTGATATCAGAAGGGCATAATGTCGTTCAGGGCTGTAATAATGCATGTATGCATGCAGAAATCATAGCTATTAATAAAGCATGTGAATATATAAATAGTAAATATTTATATGAATGTGATATATATTCTACTTTAGAGCCATGCTGTATGTGCGCGGCCGCTATTTCATATGCGAAGCTAAGAAAACTTGTATATGGAGCTAGTGATATAAAGCTTGGTGCGGTAAATAGCAATATATGGTTTTTTAATCAAGATGTATGCATGCATAGGCCTGAGGTGGTAGAAGGTATAATGAGGGAAGAGTCAGAAATATTACTTAAAGATTTTTTTTCTAGATGTAGAAGTGGACAAAGAATATTGTGTTCATAGTTACTTATGTTATAATTACTTGTGATATATTTAATGCAATAAAGAGTTATATGTTATTTGTTTTAGGGATAGTGGTAGTTATGGTGTCTGTAATTTCAGGCTATACTATGCATTATGGAGATTTGCGGTTGTTGTGGCAGCCATATGAGTTTGTAATCATCATCGGTGCAGGCATAGGCTCTGTGCTAATCTCAAGCCCATTTAGTCTTGTAAAAAGATGCTGCAAAGCTTTTACTTTGCTATTTAAAACAGAGATGTATAGCAAGGATAGTTATCTTGAAACATTGGATGTGTTTTATAAGCTTGTAAGCTTAATAAAAGCAAAAGGGCTTGTTGCAGCGGAGAAGCACATAGAGAGCCCAAAGACAAGTAGCATCATATCCAACACAAAATACATAATAAATGACACTATTAGCATTAATCTTCTAACAGATAGTCTACGAATAGTGCTGATGGGTATGACTAACATAAACCAAGTAGATGAAATAATTGAAAGAGATATACAAACTCTAGAGGGTGATAATAATGATGTAACCAACACTGTGCTGAATTTGGGAGATAGTCTTCCAGCTCTTGGTATAGTAGCTGCTGTTCTTGGCGTTATTGTAACAATGCGTAGCATAGGTGAGCCACCAGCTATAATGGGCTCTTTGATTGCGGCAGCTCTTGTAGGTACTTTTACAGGCGTGCTTCTTGCATATGGTTTAGTTAACCCAGTAGGGCATTATCTTGAAAGAGCGTTTGCACAGCAGAGTGCGTATTGGAGATGTATAAAGAGCGGTATAAAGGCATATTTAGAAGGGCACCCTCCTATTATCATAATAGAGTCTATGAGAAAGAGCATACCTGAAGATGTTAGACCTAACTTCTCTGAATTAGAAAATTTGACAAATGAAAAATAGTAGAAATAAGCCTTCAGGCAGGCATGGTGGTATGTGGAAGGTAGCATACGCAGATTTTGTTACTGCGATGATGGCTTTTTTTATGCTATTATGGCTTCTTGGTACTGTGCCAAAAGATGATCTTGAGGGTATTGCTAAATATTTTTCCCCCATTGCTTCTGTTGGTGCTAATAATTCTATGTCGGATTCCAGTGGTAATAAGCCTGATTCCCCTAAGGGAATGGTTTCAGACTCAGTTACTTCAGGTTCATTGGTGCATTTTGCCCCGCCAAGCGGTGCTCTTCCTAGTGAGAATGACCTTAAAGCTATGTTTAGCGATACTGATTCTAAGAATTTTATATCATTAATAAGATATATGAGGTCTAACAAGCAGATAAAAGAATATGCTGCAGATAATAACCTTGCTGTGGATACCACCTCAGAGGGGTTAAGGATAAGAATTAAAGATTCGGCAGGAAGCCCCATGTTTATACCTAATTCAGATATTATGCAGCCTACTTTAAAAGATATATTACAATCAGTAGCTTCTGCTATAAAAACACAACCAAATTATATAAGGATAGTTGGGCATACGGCTTGTGTTAAATCTGGAATGCATATTAACTTATGGACCCTCGCTATGAACAGGGCGTATAACGCAAAACTATTTTTAACTAAATATCTTGATAATAAAAACCAAGTAATACAATTGCAATCAGATGCTGATAAAAACCCTATTGACCCTAGCAATCCTGCAAGTCCGGAGAATATAGGGATAGATATTATTCTGCTAAATAGCGACAATACAAATCAGTATCTAAGATCGGCTCCATAAATGAAAAAGCAAGATAGCGATTCTGTTTTTTTAAAGTTGTATGAGTATTTCCTAGTAAAGAAGTTTTTGCTTACTGCGCTTATTATTGTTGTTGTTGCATTAGGTTTAATTCCTGCTATAGATTCGATGTTATTTAGAAGAATTGTTGATGCCGCCGAAGCAGGAACACTTGTAAAGGATTATTATTTTGTGATTATATATGCTGGATATTGGGAGATATGCAATTTGTTATGGCGGCTGATAGACTATATATATCTAAGATCTATTCCAGTTATTAGACAATATATTATATCTGAAATTTTTAGCCATATTATAATACAACCACCAATATATTTTAAAGAAAACCCATCAGGAAGAATAAGCAATAGAGCAATAGAGGCTGCAAATTCAGTGGAGCAGATTTTCTCTATTTTTACTTTCTATATTTTAATGACTTGCTCAACCATAATATCTTCCTTGGTAGTGATATTCTGCGTTAGCAAATATTTGGGAATAATATTTTTGATATGGGTCACTATTTTCATATCCTTATTTGTGATATTAGGACAAAGGGCCAGGCAATATTCGAGCGATGCAGCAAGGAGTGAGTCAAATGTTTCAGGTAGCATTATTGATAGTATAAATAATATAATTTCTGTAAGGATATTTTGTCGATATGATTATGAAAAAAGTAATATTGCAAGGAAACTTGATGATATGAAAGGCTATGATAGAAAAAAGCAGTGGTATAACCTAAAAATGAAATATTTTGCAGGTATATCATGTAGCATTATGTTCATGACTATGGTTTTATGCATGATTTATATGTATAAGAATGCAAAAATTTCATTAGGTGATTTATGCCTTACGCTCTCCCTTGCCCAGGCATTAATGCAAGATGTTTGGAATAGCTTACCAAGATTGAATGATCTATTTGATGAAATAGGTAATTTCCAGCAAAGTTGTTCTTTATTTAAATGCTATAAACAACATTCTAAGAATAACAAAATTATTATTAATAGCCCTAGCATAGAATTTAAAAATATAACTTTTGGGCATGATAATAAAAAAGAGTTTTTATTTTCAGATCTTTCAGTACATATTCCAGCAAAGCAAAAAATAGCATTAGTAGGGTTTTCTGGGTCTGGTAAAACAACATTAACGCAGCTTCTAGCAAGGGTGCATGACGTAAATTCAGGTAAAATATATATAGACAATATTGACACATATGATGTAGAGATATCTTCTCTGAGGGAGAATATATGTTTTGTTCCGCAAGAACCGATTTTATTTAATAGAACTATATATGAAAATATAGTATATGCAAGGCCGGAGGCAACGGAGCAGGAGGTAATAGATGCTGCAAAGAAAGCATATATACATCAGCATATATGTTCCTTAAAGGATGGTTATCAAACAATTTGTGGTGAGTTGGGTAGCAATCTCTCAGGAGGGCAGAAGCAAAGAATAGCCATTGCAAGAGCAATGCTAAAAAACAGCCCTATCTTAGTTTGGGATGAGGCAACCAGCGCTCTTGATGCTATTACTGCAAAGCATATATCAGAGTCATTGGAGATATTAATGGAGGAAAAGACAGTGATCATCATCGCTCATAAGCTTTCTGCTATAAAGAATGTAGATAGGATTTTGGTATTTGATAATGGCAAAATAGTAGAGGATGGAGACCATAACTTCTTATTTAAAGAAGGTACTTTGTATCATAAACTTTGGAATATGCAAGTAATTTAACTATGGAGATAATTACCTTGGATGTATCTGACTCTACTCAGGATGAAGCAAAGGCTTACATCAAAGAGCATCAAGGTATTAGTAAAGAGCTGGCAATATATTCCAAGAAGCAAAGATATGCAAGGGGCAGGTTTGGCAGGAGTTGGGTTGCAGAAAAAGGCAAAAGCTTATGCTTTTCCATTATTACACAAGCTTCTAATTCCCATGTAGATATGCAGATGCATTTTTTAGTAGCAGTTGCAGTAGGCAAGGCGATAGGGGCTGATATAGCATATAAATGGCCAAATGATATTCTCCTATCAGGAAAGAAAATATGTGGCATTTTGATAGAGAAATATTTAAATTTCTTGGTAATCGGTATTGGTATTAACACTCAAGATGTAGGAATAGGTGGGTGTTTAGATATGGATTCAAATAGCCATATGCAGTTTTTTGAGAGAATATTGAGAGAATATAAATATTATAAAGAGGTATTAAAAACAAAAGGGTTTGACC
>JAUIKA010000049.1 GCA_030430995.1 Alphaproteobacteria bacterium | reverse complement strand
AATTTATTTTTGTACTCTACATTTAATGCAGCAACAGCAATAAGCCATATCACAAAGATAACCATTGCTATCATTCCAAGATACGGAGTAGCTTGGCCGAATGTAATATCTGGCATGAACATAAATATACTGGAAAGTATAATTCCACCACCAGACTTACCAAGCCTTCCACCTACTACATCTACTGCAGCTTTACCCTTAGATTTTAACTCATCATCTAAAGGAATGTAAGTCATTTCTTTAGTGCCATCAAATAAAGAGTATTTTGTGGCTTTTAACATGATGTTTTGTGCCGCCCCAAGCAATGCTAAAAACATTAATGGTTTTAACATTAGTATAGCAGAAAGCACATGTGCTACATGTTTTTCAAAGAAAATTATACCAAAGAATATACTACCTGTTACTATTCCAATCATAGGTGTTAATGCTGCTGCAAAAAGCCATGAGCATTTTCTTAATATCATTCCACCTAAAAGCGCAATAGCAATAGCACCAATACCCTGGCATTTCTGAAATTCTCCCATGAATAACAGATATCCATTAGGGTCTCCTGGGTATAGCTCATTTACCTTTGCTTTCCATACTCCTTCAATTAATACCAGAGATATACCATATGTTATAACTAAAGTTGCTATAAGCCCCAAATACTTAGAAGACAGTATTAGTTTAAAACTATCTACTAAGGAAAGCTTTAGTTTTTTCTTTTTTGGTTTTTTACCAGCTGCTGTATCCATACGCTCTATAGCTTTATTAGCAGTATAGTAAAAGAACATCATAGTTGCAGTAACAAAACATGGTACTGGCAATATAGCTCCTATATTTCCAGACTCTGCGTTAGCTATAATATTTCCTATTAAGAAACCTGTAGCTATGAGGCCAAAGTTTCCTAAAATACCATACATAGGGTACTGCCTTTTTGCTTCAGAAGTTTGTGTTGTTTGGTTAGCAAACTGCCAAAATAATAAATGTATACCTACACCACCCCATAGTTCAGACATTATATAAAATATAGCATAAGTCCAGTTAGCAAAAATCTTTATAAACCATTTTGCATGTGGATATAGTTCCATATATTTTGACGTATTTTCTGTAGATATATGGAATAAGTCTTGATTTGGGTACAATATAAATGCAAATAATGCAAAATATATAGCAAACATGCTTGATATAATGTAATACACCTTTTTAGGAGTAAACTTGTTACATAGCCAAGCATAAAAAATAGTAAATATTACTGCGCTAGGGAGAACAAAATATGTTTTTAAAAACCCTAATGATTCAGGGCCTATTCCTACAACACATAAAGTATCTTTAATTGACCTAAGCATAGAGTAGTTCATTAGCAGACAAAACATTATACCCGCCATAGGTAAAAATTTAGGTAATTCATCTGCATGTATGGGCCACAGGCTCCAAAATGGATTTTTTTTCTGACTGTCTTCAGACATAATATATAAAATAAGTTATTTGGGCTAGATTCTACCCTAATAATCTATATACATCAAGATTTTGTATAGTAGAATCATAAACTTTATTGTATATTAGATTCAAATATAATAGAATATCAGGCTGTAATTAACACTTTTATGTTATGTCAGTAATAAAGAAAAATATTTTTAGTTATATATGTATTTTCGTTATTATGTTGCATTATTGCACTTTTTCTTATGCTAATGAGCAGCAAGCTTATAAGTCTGCATCAGATGAGACTAACAATATTGTACAAGAATATAAAAAGTATTTATCTTCTGTGCCGCCTAATATAAGAAAAGAGGTAATAGAGTACAGAAAAAACATAGTAAAAATAAACAAGCAAAAAATACAGTGTTATGAGCAGTTGTCACAACAAGCACAAGAATGCTTAAAAAGACAACAAATGTATAAAAAGCAAATGCTTAACTTACTAAGCAAAATAAGCAATCAGGATATTGAAAAAACAACGCAAAAAACAGATCAATAAAGTTAAGCAAAATACTAAAAATAGTCACGGCGTATTATTAAAAGTGTTAAAGGCTTTTTATTGGTGCATATGTATATCTGCTGTTTCTGTGGTTTATATAATATATGAATCTACAAGGCAGATGCCAGATTATAATGATTTAGATAAGTATTATCCACCTTCTGTTACCAGAATATTTAGCTCTGATGGGAAGCTTATAAGGCAGTATTATACGGAAAATAGAATATTTGTGCCATTTCGTAATATACCCAAAACTATTTCAGAGGCTTTTATAGCAGCAGAAGATAAGCATTTTTATCATCACAAAGGTTTAGATTTTTTAGGTATTTTGAGGGCATTTTTTGTAAATATATATTCCCTTGCTACAAGCTCAAACCATATTGAAGGTGGCTCTACTATAACTCAACAAGTAGTAAAGAATATGCTGCTCACTTCTGAGAGATCTATAAAAAGAAAAATACAAGAAGCTATTTTAGCTTATGTTATTTCTAATCGATTCTCAAAAGAAAGAGTATTAGAGTTATATTTAAACCAAGTATTTCTTGGAAATAATTCCTATGGAGTTGCAGTTGCTGCTCAAAATTACTTTAATAAATCATTAGAAGAATTAAATATAGCAGAAATAGCTCTACTTGCAGGGCTGCCTAAAGCGCCAAGTGTTTATAACCCTAAAAAACATCCAGAAAAAGCATTGGTAAGAAGGAATTATGTAATAAATAGAATGCTAGAAGATGGATATATATCTTATGAGAGCGCAAAACATGCATTAAGTGATAAAGTAATATTACGCGGTAAAGAGGAGGATAAAACTATATTAGCAGATTACTTTGCAGATAGGGTGAGTAATATAGTGATAGACCTGGTAGGTAAGGAAGAGTTTTTAAATGGTGGTTTCACAATTATTACTACTTTAAATTCTGACTATCAAACACATGCTAATAATGCTTTAAGGAAAGGCATTGAAATGCATGATATAAAACAAGGCTATAGAAAAAATCAATATAAGTATAATGCTATAGTTAAAAAAGTTTCAGAAGCTAAGGTTACTATATCTATAGATAATAAAGATATAGATATAGACAAGAAATATTCTATGTTGCCTTTAAATAAGCTCAAAAAAGATGATAGGCTATATGCCATTGGATTAAAAAATGGAAAATATAAACTAATACAATATCCAGAAATAAATGGAGCGCTATTCGCCATGGAGCCTAACACAGGCAAGGTGCTTGCTATGGTTGGTGGTTATAACTATGAAGATAGTAAATTTGACCGCGCATCACAAGCTAAGAGGCAGATAGGCTCTTTAGTAAAGCCTTTTGTTTATTTAGCAGCATTAGAAAAAGGTATAGAGCCTAATCAGGTTTTTATAGATGAACCAATGGAGATAAACTTGGGAAATAAAAAAATCTGGAAACCAAAAAATTTTGATGGCTCTTTTTGGGGGGAGATCACAATGAGGAGAGCCATTGAAAGGTCTAGGAATATAGTTACAATAAAACTAGCTCAGATAGTTGGTATGGACACTATATATAACGTATTAAATAGATTTGATTTAGAGCAGGAAGAAGGCAAAGAAAGATATTTATCTGCAGCGCTTGGGGCTGTTGAAACTACTTTAGAAAAAATAACAGCTGCTTATTCTACTCTTGCTAATCAGGGGAAACAAGTGCCATATCAATATATTGAATTAATACAAGACAGGGAAGGTAGAACTATTTATTCTTCAAGAAAAAATAAGGTTAGTATGCCTACTAATTTCTCTAGCCATGGTAGAAGAATAGTAGAAGAAGATAGCTCTTACCAGATAATATCTTTGCTGGAGGGTGTTGTGCAAAGAGGTAGCGGGAGAAGAGCAAAGGTTCTTAATATTCCTATCGCTGGCAAGACAGGGTCTACAAATAACTCTCAAGATGCATGGTTTGTAGGGTTTACGCCAGATGTGGCTGCCGGGGTATTTATAGGTTATGATAATCCAAAGTCTTTAAATGGCCTTGGTGGTTCAGTGGCGCTACCTATATTTGTAGATTTTATGAAGGGGATAAATTTGCCTGCAAAAAACTTTAAAATTCCTGACTCAGTTAGGTTATATAAAGTTGACTATGAGACAGGTAAGCCTTCTAGAGATGGGATTATAGAGGCTTTGAAAAAGAAAAATAACAGTATTTTTAACAATATAAACAAATAATTTAATAAAGTTAACAAGCTTTTGCTTTATCCTAGAATGCTTATTATAATGAATATTATTTAGTATAAATTTACAATGGATAAGATACGTTGTTTTGGAGGCAATCCAGGGCAGGAGTTATATGCACATTATCATGACTATGAATGGGGTGTGCCTGTATATGATGATCAAAAATTATTTGAAATGCTTATACTTGAAGGGGCGCAGGCAGGGCTGAGTTGGGAGACTATACTTAAAAAACGTGAGAATTACAGAAAGGTTTTTTATAATTTTAAGGCAGAGAAGGTAGCTAATATAAAGGATGCTGAGCTGGAGTTAGCATTGAATAACATTGGTATAGTTAGGAATAGACTAAAAGTTTTTTCAACGCGTAAAAATGCTAAGGTTTTTTTAGAGATACAAAAAGCCTATGGTAGTTTTTCTAAATATTTATGGGCATTTGTAGGAAATAAACCCATTGTGCACCATTGGGATAGTTTCGCAGATATGCCTGCTGAGACAGAGGAAAGTAAGGCTATATCTAAAGATTTAAAGAAACGTGGCATGACATTTGTAGGTTCAAAGATTATATATGCTTATATGCAAGCTGTTGGCTTGGTAAATGACCATTTAACCAGTTGTTGGATGAGTAAAAAAAGATAGGATTTAGAAGAAAGAAATAGCTTATGGCGGACTTAAAAGATATAACTTGCTCTGAGAAAACGCCTAAGCATGTATTAAAAAATATATATGGGTATAATGAATTTAGAGGCAATCAAGAAGATATCATTACTCATATAACTAAAGAAAGGGGAAGTGCATTTGTTCTAATGCCAACAGGGGCAGGGAAGTCTTTATGTTATCAAATTCCTTCATTATGCCTAAAAGGTGTGGGGATTGTTATTTCCCCTCTTATAGCCTTGATGCAAGACCAAGTAAATAGTTTAAACCAAGCAGGGGTTAAAGCTGTAGCTATGAATTCAGCTACTTCCCAGACAGAGGTAATAAAAAATAAAGAATTGATTAGGCTTGGAGAAATAGATCTTCTTTATGTAGCTCCAGAAAGATTGATGCTGGATGATTTTTTAGATTACCTATCTGGTATAGATATAGCATTATTTGCAATAGATGAGGCTCATTGTATTTCAGAATGGGGTCATGATTTTAGGCAAGACTACAAAAAACTATCATTATTAGCAGAAAAATTTCCTAATATTCCAGTTATAGCACTAACAGCTACAGCAGATACTGCTACACGAAAAGATATTGTAGAATATTTGCTTTCAGGGAAAAGTAATGTTAAAAGCTTTATTTCAGGTTTTGATCGCCCAAATATAAGCTATGTTGTGAAAGAAAAGAATAATCCTAGGAAGCAATTATTAGAGTTTATTACAGAATATCATAAAGGTGATAGCGGTATAGTATATTGCCTATCACGAGCTATGGTGGAAGAGGTGGCAACATGGCTTCAGACTAATGGAATAAAGGCTATCCCATATCATGCTGGAATGAAAAATTCTGAAAGGCATAGCTATCAAGATAGATTTATTACAGAAGAGAATATAGTTATGGTGGCTACTATTGCTTTTGGTATGGGGATAGACAAACCAGATGTAAGATTTGTTGCTCATTTATCTTTACCAAAGTCTATAGAGTCATATTATCAAGAAACAGGTAGAGCGGGTAGGGATGGTTTAAGAGCAAATGCTTGGATGCTTTATGGAATAAAAGATTTAGTAGTTCAAAGGGGTTTTATAGAGGGCTCTGCAGCAGATGAAAACCAGAAACGGATAGAGCATCAGAAGTTAAATGCTTTATTAGGGTTTTGTGAAGCAGCTAGATGTAGAAGGCAGATCTTACTTGAGTATTTTGGTGATGGCTGTGAGCCATGTAATAATTGCGATATATGTGCATTTCCTCCTGATAGATTTGATGGCACAATAGCTATACAGAAGGCTATATCTGCTGTGCATAGGACTGGGCAAAGATTTGGTGTGAATTATATTATAGATATTTTATTAGGTAGTATTAATAAAAGAATAACAAATTTTGGCCATGATAAGCTAAGTGTATATGGTGTAGGGCAGGAGTATAGTAAACAAGAGTGGTCTAATATTATCAGGCAAATTATAGCACAAAATTTATTAGCGGTAGATATGGCAGAATATGGTGGAGTCTTTATTACTGAGCTTGGAAAGAAATTTTTAAAAGATAAATCTAAGCTATATTTAAAAAAACTTCCAGAGAAAAAAGCTAAGATAAAAAGAGAAAAGGCAATTACCACTAAAGCCACATTGTTTTTTGAAGATGAAGATATGCAAAATACATATGAGCTTTTAAAACATAAAAGAAAAGAACTTGCTACGGCTCAGGGCGTTCCTCCTTATGTGATTTTTTTAGATAGAACTTTATATGCTATAGTAGAAAATCAGCCTAGAACTATT
Source organism: Alphaproteobacteria bacterium (assembly GCA_030430995.1). Taxonomy (GTDB): domain Bacteria; phylum Pseudomonadota; class Alphaproteobacteria; order Rickettsiales; family Rickettsiaceae; genus JAUIKA01. The sequence goes on along the minus strand of JAUIKA010000049.1, from coordinate 965 downwards.
GAGGAGATCTCTCAAATTACAGGTGTTGGTTTAGTGAAGGCGCAGAGATATGGAATGATATTTATTGAGTTGTTGCGTATATCAAGGCCAATATGAAATAGCATGCTTTAAATGTTTATTAAAAAAAGGTCATTCAAGTATATATAGTGATATCATTAGGCATTACGCTCCTTAGGTGAGATGGTCAAGATATAGATAGCAAAAATATGTTTTATGAATTCGTTATAGCTATAAAAAAGGTAGCTTTGTATTTTCAAGAATAGATATATAGGATATCTATTAAGATAATTTAATGCATAAAGTTACAGGGGTTGATTAGAAAGTACATTATAGTAGAAGAGTTCTTGAAGCTATCTTTAGTAATTCTTGCTCTACATTGTATAATTGTAATTTTTTTGCAATTGGCACATAAATATCTATAGTCTCTAAAGCTATTGCGCGTTGTTTTTTAGTTTGTATACAAGAGATGGTTCTAATATTATCTAATCTATCGTTTAGTTGTTAAGTTATTTTTAAACGTTTAATAAAATATGAAACTTAAAACCTCATTAGAAGAGATATACGCATTCTATTTTAGCTAAATATACTCAAGAAATACCTGTCAAATCAAGGTTTACTAACTCCAGCATTTTCCGGATCTTATTCCTCATTTCTCTATAATGTTGTTTTGCCTCTAGAATACTCTAAAGAGAAAACTCTCTTCTTGTTATTTTTCACTTTTGTTTTTTAAATTCTTTTTTAATCAAGAAACAAATAGCATCATCATTTTGAATATAGTCTATCATCAAAAAATCTCTTCTTTTTTAATTCTATTTTGTATTACAAAATTAAAAGTCTCGTTATTTTTTGTCGCTAGATTTAGTCTATTTTTTTTCGTGTATGCTTGCAACAAAATATGAAGAAAAAAATAAAATCTTTCAGCATATCTGCTTGTATCATGGCATTAAGTATTTTTTTTTATATTT
>JAUIKA010000048.1 GCA_030430995.1 Alphaproteobacteria bacterium | reverse complement strand
ATATATGCGAATGGGCTAATGCTTCTAAATATGGAATTGTTGCTATAAGCTATTATATTTGGGCTATTGCAGCTTTATCTATAGCAATTTTCTTCGGATATAAGAAAAATTCCATCATATGCTATAACTAGAAACATGTTAAATAATATGTAGTCTATATACTAATACTTAGGTTTACTATATAAGGACCAATATAGAATGTATCTTTATACAGATGTGATTATGATAACAATTTGCTATAATATGCCTAAAAAAATAATATTATTATGAGTTTATATAATAAGATTTATATGCTGCTTGGGTGCCTTTTGTGCTGCATTACTATAACTGCTAATTTATTTATAAAGAAATTTGTATATCTAGGAGCATTAAATATGGAGGTTTCAGTGGGGATTTTAATGTTCCCAATAACATTTCTTATCTCTGATATCATATGTGAGTTTTATTCAAAAGAAGATGCAAAATTTATAGCACATGCAATGCTGATTTCTAGCATTTGCATATCACTATTTACATATCTTGCAGAAAAACTTAATGCTACGCCTTGGTCTGAAGTCGACGATAAAACTTTTAATTTAGTGTTTTCTTCTTATTTTATAAGCACAGCAGCTTCCATTTCTGCTGGTTATATAGGACAATATACTAATATATTTATATATAAATTTATACAGAAATCAACATCAGGTAGGTATCTATGGCTCAGAAATAATGTAAGCACCATTGCAGGACAGACTGTAGATACATTTTGGATGTCATCAGCATTATGCATATTCTATCTGCTGAGCTACCAAGAAGCATTAGTAGTTGGGCTAAGCAGCCTTGGCTTTAAGATAGTAGCAGCATTATTAGATACACCAATATGCTATTTAGCACATCACTTATTTAAAAAATATATAAAATGAAGTTTATTTTAAAAAATACTTATAATAGCGCACGTTTAGGAGAGATAATCACTGCCCATGGCAAAATTCAGACCCCAGTTTTTATGCCAGTAGGAACAATAGGAACTGTGAAAGCTATGATGCCAGAAAGCATAAAAGCTACCGGAGCTGAAATTATACTTGGCAATACATATCACCTAATGCTAAAACCAGGAGCAGAATTAGTAGAAAAGCTAGGGGGGCTGCATAAATTTGCTAATTGGGATCGCCCAATCCTAACTGATTCAGGAGGTTTTCAGGTATGGTCTTTGTCTAAACTAAGGAAAATAATAGAAGAGGGGGTTATGTTTCGTTCCCATATAGATGGAAGTAAACATATGCTCACCCCTGAATCTGCTACAGATATTCAATATAAGCTTGGTAGTGATATCTCTATGGTGCTAGATGAATGTACAGACTACCCAATCAGCCATAAATATGCTGAGAAATCTATGGAATTAACTTCTCGCTGGGCTAAAAGAAGTAGAGATGCTTTTAAAAATCGGGATGGATATGGACAATTTGGTATAGTTCAAGGAAGTGTATATGAAGACCTTAGAAAAAGATCTGCTCAATATCTCACTAGCCTTAATTTTGAAGGCTATGCTATAGGTGGAATAGCCGTACAAGCAAGCCAAGAATTAATGTTTACTATGATTGACAATTCTTGCGAATATTTACCTGAAAATAAGCCGAGATATTTAATGGGAGTAGGCACCCCTTCTGATATAATAGGGGCTGTAAAAAGAGGTGTGGATATGTTTGATTGCGTCCTTCCTACCAGAGCAGCAAGACATGGGAAAATTTATACAAAATATGGTGAAGTAAATATATATAATGCAAAATATACAGAAGATAATACTCCTTTAGAAGATGACTGCATATGCCCAGCTTGCATAAGCTATACCAAAGCTTATCTAAGACATCTTATGACTAGCAGAGAGATCTTAGGCTCAATGCTTCTTACATGGCATAATCTACATTATTTTCAAGATTTAATGAAAAGGATAAGGGGTTGCATAACAAATAAAAAGGAAATATACTTTGATAGATAAATCATATAGGTGCAATTGAATGTTTGTAGATTATTTTACTAAAGCTAACTTAATTAGTATTATTGCACAAAATACTTGGATAATCACTATGGTGATAGCTATTGCTGTATATAAAATTATCCTTTTCACCATTCCTAGAATAATATTTAAGCATTTAAAAAAACTACCACCCAAATATTTGAGATCTGTAGAAAACAATAGAATAAAATCTGTAATAAGATACTTAATAATAGCTATATATCTTACTATTGCTATGAATATATTTTCCAATATTCATAGCATCTCAAAAAAATTAGAGGATTTAATGTTCTCTTCATGTACATCTTTGATTATAATTTTGCTATATACATCTGCATGGTATGGAATAGATTTCTTCTTAGATATACATGCTCTACAAAAACAATCGAAAAGATTAAATTTAAAACCAGTAGCCCAGATATCAAAGATTACGCTATCTATATATACATTAACAATATTGTTATCACATATTTTTCATATTAAATATACTTCAATATTCACCAGTGTCGGCGCGTTGGCAGCTGCTATAACATTTGTATTTAAAGATACAATAGTAGGGTTTATATCCAGCTTGCAAATTACCATGTATGATATGCTAAGAATAGATGACTGGATAGAACTGCCATTATACCAAGTACAGGGAACTGTAGAAGAAATAAATATTACTACTATCAAAATAAGAAATTTTGATGAAACAGTATCTACCATACCGACAACTTATATCACATCATCTGTTGTAAAAAACTACAGAAGACTATCTGAGATGGATATAAGAAGAATAGCGCGCTCTATACCTATAGATATAAATACTATAAAACATTGTGAGCATGAGCTAATTGATAAGTTACTAGAAAATGGATATATCACAAAGCAAGACATCACAAGTGGTGACCTAAATAATATTAATCTGTATCAAAAATATATAAGAAGATATATATCATCAATAAATGACTTTAACACACAAAATTTTACTTTTCTTGTCAGGCAATTAGCGCCTGATGCTAATATACTTCCCATACAAATATATATATTTGTATCTATGTATGATTGGTCTAAATTTGAAGATATACAGTCAAAACTCTTTGGACATGTAATATCCGTAGCACAACATTTTGAGCTACAATTCTGCCAATATGCGTCTTTGGAATATAATAAATGATAGCTTTATTGTTCTATATGGTCAATTTTTAGGAAATTGGAATTTGCATAAGCTATATTTAGGCAATTTATATAAAGGCACAGCTGAGTGGAGCCAGGAAGCAGGAAATAATATTCTTTATATAAAGAATATGTCCCATATTTTAATGGAAGCTGCAGATATATATATGAATTCATAGAACATAATAAAGTTAATAAATATTTTTTGGATGAAAAAATATTTTATAATCTTGTGTTTATAAAGCATAGAGATATTCTATCCGCTAAATCTATCCATAAATGCAATATGGATATATATAAAGTTATATACCATTTATACTCAGAAAATGATATTACAATAAAATATAAAGTCAAAGGGCCTAAAAAAAATTATGAGGTTACAAATGTCTATAGTAGAAATATTGTTCAAACGCTATAGATAAAATATTTATGCACTATACCTACTGTGCCTAAAGATTGGAATCTATGTATTACTTAATATACCCCTTTTTTAATCAACATCTAGCGCATGCTATTTTATATTGACCATGCCATATAACTAAAAATAACCCGGACTATAGATAAAAAATATGCCTATACTGTAATATCCAATTACTTTTTCAGTAGTTATTTGTCTATAAAGGGCTTGAAAAGAATTTGAGATTTAGGAAACCTATGGAATATAACAAACAACATAACTTTTATTTTGAAGAGCTGTTCAATCCTTTATTTCAAAACGCTTTATAGCTTTCGCTTAAACGCAGCTGGAATTAAAATAGTATTAACTCAAAATATAGTTTTTTTTAAATTTATACTCAACTCACTATCTTTATATCTTGCTACAATAAAGTCACTTTTTATAGGCGATATATCACATCACTTCTTTCTGCCACTTTATCATTATGTGTAACAATTATAGCTCCACAATTATATTCATATACTAAGCTGAGAAATAGATCCAAAACAGCATCTGCATTTTTACTATCAAGGCTCCCTGTTGGCTCATCTGCTAAAATTATTTCAGGCTTTGTTATAAGCGCCCTAGCTATAGATACCCTCTGCTTTTCTCCACCAGATAGCATGCTAGGAGCGCTATCTATTTTATTATACATACCAAGCTTATTAAGCAAATATTTTGCCTCTTCCTTTGCATCTGGCCTATTTCTTAATATTAGTGGCAAAGCAACATTATTTAGAACTGTTATAGAATCTATAAGATAATGGTTTTGATACACAAAACCTATATGCTTTTTGCGTATTTGATTTTTTATTTTATTATTGGGGTTTTTATGAGCCATAACTATTACATTGCCAGATGTATGGTCATCCAACAGCCCTGCTATATGCAGCAAACTAGACTTTCCACTACCTGACCTACCTATTATGGATATAATTTTACCCCTTCTTAGCTTTAAAGAAATATCTTTTATGGCCCAAAATACTCCATCCCCATCTTTATATTGCTTACCTATTTTATCTAGCTCTAGAATAACATCACACATTTCTTAATACCTCTATTGGGTTAACTTTAGCTGCCCTGCGCGCCGGATATATGCTAGCTATAATGCTTACCAAAAGGCAGCCAATAGATATAAACCCTGTTTCTGATAGATCAGTTTTGCTAGGCAAATGATATAGAAAATATACAGCAGGTTGGAATATATCCATCCCTAACCCTTCTAAAAACACTCTAATGCTGTCTATATGGTCTGATATTGCAAACCCAATCAACACACCAGACATTGTACCAAATATACCTATCCATAGCCCCAATAGAAGGAATACTCTGAAAATAAACCAGTCAGAACATCCTAAAGTTTTCAATATAGCAATATCCTGATATCTTTCCTTTACAAACATAAACACGCTAGATGTTACAGAAAAACCTGCAACAATAACTATAAGGCTGAAAATTAACATCATTGCTATTTTTTCTATTTCTATTGCTTTGATTAAAGGGTTATCTACAGTCCAATCACTTACATATACCCCTATCTCCTTTCTCAGTTTTGCTGCATAATAAGGTGCTTTATCCGGATTGTTAGAATATATCTCAATTGTTTTATTGTAGCCATGTAAAAACTTCTTTCCTATCTCTATAGGAATAATGACCGTAGTTATGTCATATTCATAGCTTCCGCTAGAGAATATTACAGCCACTGTAAAATCTTTTATTCTAGGAATGGCTCCTACTAAAGTTGGAGAAAAACTGGGTAGTATAAGTCTTACCTTATCCCCTATCTTTAATTTAAGATTCTTTGCAAAACCCACACCTATTGCTATAGAGTTGTTAGAAAAATCACTCCAATCCCCTGCCCTGATGCCATTATACACCTGCTCTTTATATTCTAAATCCTCTTTGGAAATAGCTTTCACCAAAGTACCTGCAGATCTTCCTGAAAATTCTGCTAATGCGTGGCCATCTATTGTAACCACTGTTTTTTCTATGAAAGAATATTTATCTAGGTTAGGATTATGGTTTCTTTCAACATCATATATCTTTACATCACCTGATATTCCAATAGCATTTTTTCTTAGCTCTATATGGAAGCCATTCATAATAGAAGAAATAACAATAAGCGCAGCAGCCCCTATCATAATGCTTAATGCAGCAAAAATACTAGCTATGGATATATACCCATCTTTTTTATGCATAAATGTATAATTATAAGCAAGATATAGCTCTGTTTTTATGGAGTTTATTAGCGTTTTTATTAATAAACCTATAAATTTCTGTATCATCCTAATTGCTATATTCTAATGTATTTGTATTATTATATATAAATAATTCTCTCTTTAAACTTGAAATACATAGTTTTGTAATATAAACTCTTATTTATTCTTGGGCTAGGTAGCAAAGTGGTAATGCAGAGGACTGCAAATCCTCTATGCGTCGGTTCGATTCCGTCCCTGGCCTCTTATATTCAACGCCTATGAGTTATATAGAAGAATTTTTGGAATATATAGTTGCAGAAGGTGGTAGAGCATTTAATTCTTATGCCGCTTATAAGTCAGATCTATTATCATTAGAGAAATATCTGAGAAGTAAACATAGACAAGAATTACAAGATGCAAAGGATAATGAAATCAATCTCTATATTACTAATTTACATTCAGAAATATCACCGCGCTCTATTTGTAGAAAAATATCGTCCATAAAACATTTTTATCAATTCCTTGTAACAGAAAAAATTATTGATAAAAACCCAACGGAAAATATTATCTCCCCTAAATATACAAAAAAACTTCCCAGGGCACTAAGTGTAAATGAAATTAAATCTTTATTGGAAGAATGTAGAAATATGAATAGCCAACAAGGGCTACGCCTTGAGCTTATGATATCATTGCTATATGACACAGGCATGAGAATAAGTGAAATGCTAAGCATAAAGCTCTCAGACCTAGGCTTTGCTAACTCTAAAGACATAGAACTAAAAAACTATTTTTCAATAGTAGGGAAAGGCAGTAAAGAAAGAATAGTAATAATTAATAATTATACTAAACTGTTGCTAGAAAAATATATAGGAAACTATTGCTCTAATAACTATTCAAAACAATATTTGTTTTCCTCCAATTCTGCGCTTGGGCATATGACAAGGCAAAATTTTGATATTTTAATAAAAAAAATTGCGAATTTAGCATCACTGAATGAAGTCTCTGCGCATAAATTAAGACATAGCTTTGCTACACATATGCTAGAAAATGGCTCTGACCTTAGGGTTCTGCAAGAATTGCTTGGACATAGTGATATAAGCAGCACTCAAATATACACGCATATGGATAAAAAACATTTAAAAAATCTGCTACAAAGTAAGCACCCAATGTCTTCAGATTTATAAAATATAACTCTAGCATGAATTTATTTATATAATCCACTATTATCATGAATGTTTTGTGATATAATGAGTCAGTATGGGAGAATACTATTTTACGTTAATTAATGCCTACTTTACTAAATTTTATCAGAAGTCTTGGAGTAAAAAAGATAAGCTATATAGCAGCAGGAATACTTGTGATGCTTGGCTCTATAGCATTTTACTCTTTTATTGTCACTAAATCAGATATGGTAATCCTATATTCAGGATTATCCACAGATGACAGTGCCGCAGTCGAACAAAAACTCTCATCAATGGGAGAAAAATACAGCATACTAAGCTCAGGTAGTATCATCAAAGTTAGGGAAGATAGACTATCAAAAATTAGAATGGCTATGGCAGAAGATGGAATACCTGCAAGGGGTGTTTCTCTGGGCTATAAAATTTTTGATCAAGAAGAAAGCCTCGGAACAACTAGTTTTATGCAAAACATAAAACTTATTAGGGCCCTAGAAGGTGAACTTACAAGAACAATACAAAATTGCCGATCAGATTTATTGTTTGCCAAAATCGGTCATTGAGGATTTAACACCGCAAACGCAAGATATTAGCGACGCCAAATGCG
>JAUIKA010000047.1 GCA_030430995.1 Alphaproteobacteria bacterium | reverse complement strand
TAGCGGTGGTTTCAGAAAAAATATTACTAAGCATATTGATAGCAATATCCATTATGGCGCGTTATACTCTGCAGCTAATGAGAAGGGGTTTTTAGATATTGGGATTCATAAAGAGTTTTTAAAGCTTATAACCCCTATTTCAGAAACATATACATGCCTTGTTTTAAAGTCTTATAAAGCCCATGTTGATAAACATCCTGAAGATATAGACCAAGAAGCTTTGGGTTATATATATGCTCTAATGGACAGCCAGGACCTGTCAGAGAAAATCAGGACCTATGTTTTACCATATTTAGCATTTTCAGAAAAACATAAATTAAGAACGCAGCAATATAAAGAATATCTAAAATCTGAAAACCTACAGATAAAGAACCTTGCTCTGCAAGGATGTACTAAGGAAATTATAGATGGCAATAAAGAACTATTATCTTATTTAGAAGATATATTCCAGCATGAAATAGGTAATAGCCAATTCACAGAAGCTATATTGAAACTCTCTAAGCAATATGTAGAACTATCAGATGAATTCACAGAACTGATAGAAAAAAATCTATTAGATAAAACTTGTGATGCTAGCCTTATTAAGGCTTACAGGAATATAGCATATAGGAAACAGAACCTGCAGCAGGAGGTATTTTCAAAGATAGAGACACTCTTCAAAGAAGAAGCCGACCATAAAGCTTTATATGCAGGTATATTATTAGATAATGCTAAAAAATCTGCTACTAATATAAGTTTAGATTTATATGAATATTATTATGAAAATCTGGATAAAAACACAGAAGATGCAATAGCAGCTATTAATTATTACCATTCATATGAAGGCTCTGCTTTGCCGAAGGAATTCATAGAATTCATTATAGATAGCATAGATTCCATCAACCCTTTCCCTGTAAATATAATAAAAGAATTCCTCAGCTCAGGGCAAAATTTAGAGCAACAGCAAATAGATAAATTAGTTGCTCGCCATATTAGCCAACCAAGCGCTGCCTCCTATGAAGCCATAGAAGTAATCGCAAATTGTTATCAGCTGCCAGAGTTAAAACTACTTTTAGAAGCAGAAGCATTATCTATAAAGATAGATAGAAATGATGATATAGATAGCATCCCATTACTAAAGGAGAAATTAGCAGAATTACCAGCATTCGGGCCGCATATAGTGCAAATAGCAACAAAATATGTAGATAAGTCTACTGACGCTATAGATATAATAAAATTAGCAATAGATAAGGGAGTAAAGTTACCGGAAGAGCTGTTAAATCTAGCTTTGCATCCAGATTATAACGAGAAAGAAGATTTCTCTATATATTTGATGGAGCGTGGACTATACCCTTCCTATCTAAATATATTGATTGGTAAATATTTTGCAGATACGCAGGAGCCTGAGAGATATTTAGACTCATTGAACTGTATACTCTCTAAAGTTGATGATGCTAGCAAGCTTATGCCTAGGCTAATTAGTTTAGTTAAAGAAGGGAATAATACTAATAAATGGTTGGGGCTTATATCTGGCATATCTCAATTGCAAGATATCTCTACATATATACCGGTTTTAAATAAAGAGTTTATAAAGCTAGATAAAGAATTTCATAATCAAATAATAGATATTCTCTATTATAGCTCAGCTATTTTACCTAATGATATGATAGATATCATTGCTCCATATGCTACAGATAATAGCAAGGCTTTAACCTTACTTAGCTCTAATGTGAAATGTAAGGATCTAGTTGCAAAAATAGGAAAAGAAAAGAAAATCAATAGTATATTTGACCTTGATATAGAGGGCCAAATAGAGAAATTAGAAGAGATAAATGCAAAATTAAAAACCAGTAAAGATGTAGAGCAAATCCATATAGATATAGCTAAAAAAGCTATATATAACAGGAATACGGCCAAGCAAGCTTTGTATATATTGAAGTTATGTGATAACCATATTTTCAGTAAAGATGAGCAAGAGGTATTGGCATCCTATTTAGATGAATATGGTGCTGCTGCCTCCTTTGTGCTTGCTAAACAGAAGGATATCAGCCCTGCAGTATTAGAAGAGATATATCAAAAATATAGCAAAAATAATAAAGATGAATATTTAAAAATATTTGCTGCTCAGAAAAATTTACGGGAGCATATTAAAGATATATTAAAGCAGAGTAGCAAGTATACTTATCTACAGGTGGAATCTATTCTTAAGATATGCAATGATAATAAAGTTCTAACTGATGAAGCATTAAATTTCATTGCTACAAGATTTTCAGATGAAGAAATAAGATCAGTATATAACTCTATTATAAAGAGCCAGCATATAACTGAACAGCTAGCTAAAAAGCTTGATTTTGAAATTACATCTGAGATGTCACCGGCTGTGATAGAGGCATTGGTTAGACATAGGGATAAATTCTCAAAGCAAGAAATATTGGCGACCATAAGTAAAGATGTAGCCTTGGATGAGAAGCATTATGATGCTCTGTATGAAGGCATAGAAGAAAGTTTTGAAGGGTTAAAAAAACTTAATATAGATTTTGGCTATTTGCCCAAAGATGAGTTTTTTAAAAGATTTCAGCAAGATCTAGAAAATATACCTAGCAATTTAATAGATGCAGGATTTGCTGAAAAGTTATTATTACATAGTAATTTTATAGAGATCTTTTATAGCAATGATGATTGGGCAGAGGTTTCATCTGATATTATAAGAGACTTCCCTGCTAATATATGGGCACGGCAGCATTTAGCTTATAATTATATAAAATCCTTTGATTCAGTAGAAAAGCAAGATATTGAAAGATTCTTTGCTGCATTAGAAGAATTTGAAGATTTTCATGGTTATGATTATTGCAGCAAGGCAAAGGATAAACTTCTGCCTAGATTGCCAAAAAGCAGCATAGATGAAGCCATAGAGTTCATGCATTTAAATATGCAGGAAGATTATGAGCTATTTGCAGATAGTGATTCCTTAAAAAAAGGCTGGATCGCTTCCAGATTAAAACATTATTTTGATGATTGGGTTATAACTACTGACTATATTAATGAAGTTTATAACTCTATTGGTAGCTATTATGCAGATTCCATAGAGTTTCTTTTAAGTAAAGATATATCACGGTTAGATGACTTTATTGATATAGCAAGGGAGATAAAAGACAAGGGGCTTACAGATAAGCAGATTTTTGATATAAAAGAGAATAAATATTCTGAGATTAAAAGCCATATAGGCAATATTGGGCTTTATATGAAAGTGAGTGATCTGTACCATCATGATGCAGTGTCAATATTCAGTAAGCTGTTGCAGCTAGAAAAATTAGGTTGGGATAGAGAGAATTTAGAAAAATTATGCCTGCCTCTGAGAAATATTGCAACAATATTAGACCTAGCAATAGAGGGTAAAATATTACCTAATGATAGAAATAAAGAATCCCTTACATTATTAGATATCTTAGATAAATATAAAGAAGCTTCTTTAAGCAAAATATATTCAGTTATTATTAATAAGCCAAATACTGCCCTCACGAAGCCTTTATACAATCTCTTTGATGAGTTGGAAACCTCTAGGGATAAAAAAGAGCTTTTTAATACTCTACATAGCATAGATAGCACATATAGGTCAGTAGTGGGAGGAAATCCTATTATTGGCTACAGCATAGAAGATATAAGGGCGTGGAGAGCTACTAGAAACTCAGTAGCTAAGATAGATGAAAAGATAGCAGTAATCAGAAGGGCAAATGTTATAGACACAGGCTATGATTTGCGGCATAGCCAGATTATATCAATGCTTCTTATGCATCAAAAGAAAGGTGCTTTATGCCAGATAGCGACTGGTGAAGGGAAGACGACAATAGCAGCATGTGCTGCAGCGCTGCATGCGCTTGATAATAAAAAAGTTGACGTTATCACAAGCTCACATGTTTTAGCTCAGAGGGATGCAAATCTTAAGAGCTCTCTATTTAACATTTTAGGGCTTAGCTGCACCTATTTAAAAGAAAGGAATACAGCTGATGATTATGAGGTAGATATATTATATTCAGACTCATCAAGAATGCAGGGAGATTTATTAAGGCATGAATATAAAGGGCAAAATATTAGAGGTAAAAGGGAATTTGCAGTTGCTATAGTGGATGAAGTAGACAGCATGCTAGTTGATGAAGCTTCAAAAACAGTAAGACTTTCTAGCAATATTCCTGGCATGGAATATATAGAAAATCTTATGGTATCACTATATAGCCAGCAAACAAGAGTAAGAGAGCAAGTAATATATTCAAAAGAGCATGATTCTTACATATATATAGATGGTAGATTTGACTATAACGCTTCTTCAGGGGATTTGAAATTAGCAGATGATGTAGATAAAGAAAGGGATATCTATAAAATTAAAGATATGAATCTCTTTTTAAAAGATAGCATAAAAGAATTCACAGAGAATATCATATCTAATGAGGTTATATATATACCAAACCATTTAAAAAGCTTCGTTAGGTCCAATATAGAGCCTTGGAATAATTCTTTGATTCAGGCAATGATGATGCAGGTAGATGTAGATTATGTTATAAGCACGCATGAAGAAGGGGTTAATATAATAACGCCAGTAGACCACTGTGCTACCGGGGTTGTGCAGAGTAATACCCAGTGGTCTAATGGTTTGCATCAATTTCTTCAGATAAAGCATGGGCTAAAAATAACAGCTGAGAGTTTCAACACTTGTTATATCTCTAATGTAGAATTTTTCTCACGTTATAAAGGTAATATTTACGGCATCACGGGTACATTAGGCTCTGAGCATAATAAAAGCTTAATGCAGGAAACATATGATCTAGATGTTGCATATGTGCCTAGGTATAAATATAGGAATTTCATAGAGTTCCCGGCCATATCATTAAACTCATCTTTGCAGTGGAGGGATGCAGTGGTTGAGCAAGTTACGCAGATGCAATCAGAAGGCAGGGCATCTTTAGTGCTGGCAGAAAACATTCAGCAGGTAGAGATCTTTAAAAAGATACTGACTGAGTCAGGCGTAAAAAATATAAAAACATATAGCAGGAATGACAGCCAACAGCTGCAAGAGACAGTAGATACAGGGGATGTTATCATAGCAACCAACCTCGCTGGCCGTGGGAGTGACCTCAAAACCACCCCTGCATTAGAAGAGGCAGGGGGCCTTCATGTTTTGTTAACATTCCTTCCTATAAATAGCAGGGTTCAGGAGCAAGCATTCGGCAGAACTGCAAGGCAGGGAAGCCGCGGCAGCGCTCAGATGATATTAAACCATGCAAAAGAAGTAAGCAGATTAGGTGGTAGCTACCCTATTTCAAATAACTTATATAGCCCGCAGGAGTTACTAAACGCTAGGGATAAATCAGAATATCAGCATATACATAACATAAAACACTCTAAGCTTGCTCAGATAAAACTAGCTGATGAGCTATTCAATCAATTTAAGGATTTCAAAAACTCTTTAGATGTTGAAGAATATAGAGTAAAGCAATTAGAAGAAAATTGGGGCATTTGGCTTAAAGATATATCAAATCAGAAGCTATCTTATGAAAGTAAGATTTTATATGATATGTCAGAGCAAGCTATATCTGCATTTAAAGCAGGTGGAGAATATGATGCCTTATATTTCGCCCTTGCAAAGCAGATGTCAGAAAATGACATATTCTTTTCAGATATCAAAGCAGAATTGCTATCACATATAGACCAAAACCTAGATCTATATAGCATAAGCAGCATAAAAGAAGTTGCAGATACAAGGCAAGATAAAGCTTTTGATGTTATTATAAGGGCTGCCTCTAGCATATACGGTATGGATGTATATTTATATCAAGAAGATGCAAATTGGTATTTATTTCAGAACCAATATTCAAATACCTCTATCCATCTAGCAAAAGATGAGCAGAATATTTACTACCTCAGTGGCGCGGAAGGGAAAATAAGCATTCAAGAGGTGATCCCAGTAGAATATCTACCTAATGCATTCACCCTAGATGTAAATATAATAGATAAGTCCAATGAATATATATCCCAGCTATATAGGGCAGAATTTGATAGAGACAGCCAAGAGAAAAAACAAAAGTTAGCAGAGTTTTTATCTAGCTCAAAATGCCATGAGGAAGATTTTGTATATAACCCAGCATATATGGTTCAGCATGCTTTGAAAAAAATGGTCTCTACAACAGGAACAAATAATAACGGATATAGACTTGCTATAGATATATTAGAGAAAGCTATAAAGCTAGACCCAATATATTCCTACGCAGCAAATTACAATCTTGCATATTGTTACATAAGATATATGCCACAAGAATGCAAACAACATGTGATAGAAAATCTTATTGCTACCCAGCAGAAGATAGATGCGAATATTATTCCACAGCTTGAAGCTGCAAAAGCATTACTTGGCAATAGATATCAGAAGACAGATCTTGACCTGCAATTATCCAATAAGATTAGTATATTCAAGACCCTCTCTGACTATGCATTAGAAGCTGCTGAAAAAGTAGGCAAAGCAGAGCAGAAGATGCTTGTTTGTATAGATGATGTAATTCCTCTGCGCAATAGCTTCTCAGAAGTTGGAATAATGGAAGATGATATATTAGACCTTAATATACAAGGGCTAAACTACTTCTATAAAGTAGTATTGGAAGACCCGCCAATGGTATGGGGCGGTGTTATAGCTTCTATTATCTCTGGCGTTGTGCAAATTGGCCTTAGCATTTTGGCAGTAACATCTGGAAATATAGTTCTAGGCGCATGTTTGTTTTTAGATGGAGCGCTAGATTTAACATCAGGTATCTCTGCAGGAGTTCGCGAGGAGCCAATAAATGAGAAGGCATTCTGGATAGGTAAAGCGATATCAGTAGCAGCTCATGTTATTTCAATAGGGTTCCAAGCAATTGGTAGCAAACTAGCTACTAAAAGTGGTGAAAAGATTGCTGAAAAAACCATAGAAGAAAGCATGAAGAAAACCCTAGGCAGGGAGCTAATAAAGCAGACTGTAGTGCGCGGAGTTTGCTACGGAATCGGTGAAATAACAAACAAATTTGTAGGTTCATATGAAGATGATATAGAAAAAAAGCTAGAAGCTAGGCTAAAGAGCCTTGTGAAAGCAAAGCAAGAGAAGTTAAATAAAATAATAGCAACGGATGCATTTAGCCGCAATAACTATTATATAAACCATTTAAACAGCAAAATACAAAGCTTTATTAAGCCAAAGGCAAGTTATTTCATGGATGTAGCAAAAACCATGATTAAATCTGCTTCTGCAGGCGGCAATGCCTATATGCAGCTTGCCGTCAGCTCTGGCCTAGCTTTAACTCAATCTGGCATTTCTATACATAAATTAGATGAGATGTTAAGTGACATAACATCAGAGATTAGCTCTTATATAGATAGTTTATATGAGGAGGTGGATGATATTACATCAGTGCTTGCAAGGCATATAGGCACCAGCCTCCCAATAGAGATAGAGCAGTTCCTACAGAGTAAAGATTTATTGCAGGAAGATGGATATATAAATACATCTAACCTTGGCTTCATCGGCACTACTCAGCCTTTAGTGCAGTTCAATCCGAATAGGCAATATCAATATAGAGAGCTGCCAATGGAGCATAAGAAGAATAAGCAAATAACTATGGACCGAAGAAAGCAGGATCTCATCATTTCTGGTTTGAAGGATTATATATCAGCATGCAGCAGTGACAATTCATCTAAGATGGCTGATTTAGCAATAAGTTGGAGCAAGATGGCAACTAGCGCTTCAGCGCGCTCCCCATGCGGCCTTGCTTCGATGACGCGTTCGTTGTCGGTGGCCTCGCTGAGTTCGCTCGCGAGTTTCAGCTGCAATTCGAGATG
>JAUIKA010000046.1 GCA_030430995.1 Alphaproteobacteria bacterium | reverse complement strand
GTATGTGATAAGCAATTATTTGAAAAAGACAATGAGTTTTTTATAAATAATCCTTCATATAATGACGCATAAACAGATGAGCTATTATATTCAGGTGAAGACAATCAAGATGAATATAGTGGATGGTTCTTTTGTTATAAAAACTAAGTAAGAAATTCATGCATTATCTATATAAAGTAAATAATATATGGTAACATATTATTACAATATATATTTATATTATGAATCAGAAAATAGGGTTTCCTGCAGATAGCCTAAATGCCATTATTCATCAATCAGGGGAGGAGTATACAATCAAAGAAAATCTTACAGATTTTACAAATAATCTGGAAAGGATGAATGAGAAGGTGATTAGAGCAGAAATAGATGAAATTAAGAATAAAGGTACGATTATAGGGGTTACAAGGGCAGCATATACTCATATTTACACAAGAGGTAAAAATGTTATTAGCACAGTCAGAGATGATATAAAAGAGGGGAGATATGGCAGTGCTATTTATAATTCTATCATGGGTGTATGTTCAATGGTGAATGGAGTTAATACTGTTCTAGATGAAACTGATAAAGTTATTTCTGGGTCTAGCTCTTTAATTAAATCTGCATTAACTGGCTTGGCCTTGGTTTCTTCACCTGTAATTACTACATGTGCTTTAGTCGTGAATTTAGTAGGAATGTACCATGAAATGAATATGGTGAATAAGGAGATTGCACAAATCAAAGAGGCCACAGAGAGCCTTTCAGAGACTTATAAAGAATTAAATGAGAAGTTATATAGCCAAGATAAAAAAGTTATAGTAAGCCATGAAGAATTCAAATCCGTAGAGTTAGAAACATTAGGGCTCAGCGTAGATAAAATTATGAGTAGGCAGGATTTAAATAATTTTTATGATATATGTAGTGGGATAGAGTTAGGTAGGGAATTGATGGAAAGGATAAATCATAAGAAAGGAATAGGGGGAGCAAATAAAGATACTAAGGCTAAAACACCAATTCCTCAAAAACATGTTCATAACTCTCATAAGGGAAGGAATGGTAGTATATAATGATGTATCTTTTGTATGGCATAGTTAGTTTTCTATTTTCATTACTGCTAGGAAGGCAGCTGGTTTCAGCTTTCAAAATAGAAAATTGCAATCAACCCATTAGAGGTTTTGGTCCAGAGCTGCATTTAAAAAAAACAGGTACTCCAACAATGGGGGCTGCGATGATATTTTTAATTTGTATTCCTTTGATATTGTTATTTTGTGATTGGAATAACTTTAATATATGGGTTTGTATTTTTATTATTAGTAGTTTCGCTTTGCTTGGTTTATATGATGATTTGAAGAAAATTTCTAATAATTCTTATTTGGGGCTTAGCTCTAAAAATAAATTTGTGATGCAGTTAGTAACTGCTTTTATTGCTGCTATGGGGCTATATTGTTATTATAGCAGAATTCAAGGGCATGTATATATACCTGGTTTTAATGGCTTATATATAGATATGGGGTATTTTTATCCTTTCTTTGCTGCTGTTGTTATTAATGCTTCTTCTAATTCTGTTAATCTAACAGATGGTTTAGATGGCCTTGCAATAGTTCCAATAACAATAATATTATTAGCTTTTGCTGTGATTTTTCACCACCAGGGGAGGGGATAAATGCTTATAGTAATTTCAACTATTATAGGTTCATCTATAGCATTTTTTTGGTATAATTGCTATCCTGCTGAAATTTTCATGGGAGATTTAGGTAGCTTATCTCTTGGTGCTGTTATAGGGGTTATGAGCGTTATATCTAAGCAGGAGCTTTTATTGGTAGTTTTGGGTGGTGTATTTGTTGCGGAAGCTCTATCTGTGATACTACAAGTGGGGTATTTTAAATATACTTCTGGAAAAAGAATATTTTTAATGTCACCTATTCATCATCATTTTGAGAAGCTTGGTATTAAAGAGACAAAAGTTGTAGCAAGATTTTGGATAGCGAGTGTTATATTTGCATCTATAGGGTTAGTGATATATTTTTATTGATATTTTACTTATGTAGAAGATGTATTTGATTAAATCAATCTGCAACTATAAACAGACTAATAATTTTGAGTTGTTGATAGATTAAAGTTGTATTATATTTAACTATATATTGGCATATAAAGAATTACTATAATTCATCATGGCAAAGTTTAATGGCTTGCTCTACATGCAGTACTCACATGTTTTAATCAAGGTTTTTAGTATAAATATGATTTTTTTTAGATTATACTTATAATTAAGTAAAAAGTTCTTGATTGCATATCTATATTTTCTATCATCATAATGATGCCTGATTATTTTATCATGATAGTGATATAGCAGTTTATATATCCGAAATTCACAACTAGAGATGTGCTATAGAGTTTTTGTTTAGCTGAATTTATGCAATAGCATTATTATTTATGTAGATTTAACTACAGATACTTAATAATATTCAGCTAAACTTTTTTAAATACTAAACTTGCATTTGTTCCTCCAAAGCCAAAGGAGTTGCTGATAGCATATTCTATATTGATATCTTTAGCAAATAAAGGGACTAGGTCAAGTTTTACAACATCTATAGGGTTATGCAAGTTTAATGTAGGTGGCGCTATTGAATTCTTCATTGCTAATGCAGTAAAAATTGCTTCTACGGCACCGGCCCCTCCAAGCATATGCCCTATAGAGGATTTAGTAGATGACATAGTTATATTTTCAAATAGATCTTGCATTGCCATTAACTCTGCTTTGTCCCCTATTGGTGTAGAGGTTCCATGCGCGTTTATATAGTCAATTTTACTACTGCTTACTTTAGCATCTAATAAAGCAGCATTAACTGCAAGCTTTGCCCCTTTGCCTTCTGGGTGAGGAGCTGTTATATGGTAGGCATCTCCACTCATTCCGTATCCTAATACTTCAGCATAAATTTTCGCCCCTCTTTTTTTGGCTCTTTCATATTCTTCTACTACTAAAATGCCAGCGCCTTCTGAAATAACAAATCCATCTCTATCCCTATCCCATGGCCTTGAGGCTTCTTTTGGTGAATCATTATAATTTGTAGATAAAGCTCTACATGCACAAAACCCAGCAACACCAATAGGTGTAAGGCCAGATTCAGCTCCGCCTGTTATCATTACATCTGCGTAACCATGGCGTATTAAACGCATCGCATCACCTATTGCATGTGTAGAACTAGAGCATGCAGTCACTACAGAGTGGTTAGGGCCCATAAAACCATATTTCATTGAAATATGCCCAGAAATTAAATTGATAAGAGTAGAGGGAATAAAATATGGGCTAACGCGCTTTCCTTCGTTATAGAAAGCAGCAGAAGTATTTTCTATATTTTTCAGCCCACCTATTCCAGACCCAGTTAAAACACCTATTCTTGTTAAATCCTCCTTTTCAGTTTCTAGGCCAGAATCTATTATAGCTCCCTTTGCTGCAGCTATTGCGTATTGAATGAATAGATCCATTCTGGATATTTCAGAAGTTTTTATAGAGTACTCTTGAGGAATAAAGCCTGGCACGCATCCACCTATTTGAGAAGGGAATTTATCTACATCAAATCTGGTTATTTTTTCAATACCACTTTCAGAATTAATTAATTTTTCCCATGATGTATTTACATCTCTACTAAGCGGTGTTAGTGCCCCTATTCCTGTTATAACTACTCTCTTCATGATAGTAACTTTTTATAAAATCAGCTAAGTTTCTTTTGAACGTATTCTACTATATCTTTAATTTTTAGAATATTTTTAGAATCTTCTTCGGGTATTTCACAATTAAAATGCTCTTCTAAAGCCATTACAAGCTCAACCTGAGATAGGCTGTCTGCGTCTAAGTCATTGACTAGGTCTGAATCCAGTGATATCTTACTTTTTTCTACGTCTAAACACTCGCTTACAACGCTAATTACCTTTTCTTGAATTTCAGATATTGTCATATTTTCCATAATAAAAACTTTTATTTATACAGCAAAGTTATAACATTAAAAGCATTTTTTTTCTAGTATAATTCTAATGCTATTTGAAAATCTGTATCAAAAGTACACAATATTTTGTTATATTATTATAATGTTAGTAGTTTAACTATGAGTGATCAGTTATATTGTCATATAATGGATGTGATAAAAATAATCGATATATATGTCTAACTGTAATATAGTGTATCTTATGCGCAAAGAAGGTGGGATGCGTAAAGCTGAGGCTGAGATCCCCAATGTAGGTAAAAACCAGGTTCTGATTCGCCATGAATATATAGGTGTTAATGACGTAGATTATGGCTATTTAGATGAAGATGTTACTCCAGGGGTAGCAGCATCTGGCACTATAATAGAGATAGGGGAGAATGTGGATATTTTTACTAAAGGTCAAAAAGTCATATATTGTACAGCCGGTGGAGGTGCTTATAGTATATATAATAGCGTTGATGCATGTCATGTACTTCCTCTACCAGAAGATGCTTCAAGCATTACTGCAGCAACTATTCTAAGAAAGGGTATGAATGCTCATAACCTGCTACGTCGAACGTTCTTTGTAAGGCCTAAAAATAAGGTTTTAGTACATGCAGCGGATATTGTAGGGCCGAGCTTCATATCCGCTCTTGCTCGCCATTATGGTGCAAAGGTTGTGGGCACTGTAATAAAAGATGAGAGTATAAATCTAGAAAAGAAGATGTTTGGGTTATCTGGCGACTGGAAAAGCCAGATATTATCTGCAGTAGGAAAGCTAGATGTAGTATATGAAAATATAGGTAAGGATATTATAAATGATACCATTGAATTAATGGAAAGTTTTGGTTTGATAGCAAATTATAGCAGCTTGTATAATAATTCAGAAAGTATTAGAATTAGTGATCTGGCAGAAAATGCAATTTTTATAACTTCAGCTAGGTTAAATAAATATAAGAAACAATATAAAGAGTTATATTTGAGTGCTATGGAAGTTTTTGGTTTAGCTAAGTTAGGGGTGTTCCCAGAAAAACCAGATATAATATGTGAATTTTCTGATGTTCCTATAATGTTGGAGGATATAAAACGCCATGGGCATTATAAATCAGTTGTAATAAAAGTATAATTTTATAAATATGGAGACAGTTTTTGATGAGATAAAGGAAAAAATATCTAATTCGATAAATATTCAGACTATAGATGTAAAAGATAATACATACATGCATTCTGGGCATGCAGGGGCAGGTGGGCTTCATATAATTTTAAAGATAGTTTCGGAGGCATTTAAAGATGTATCTATTGTTAATAGACATCAGATGATATATAGAATATTTCAAGATGAAATAGCTTCAGGGAAAATACATGCTATTTCAATGGATTTAAAATCTCCTGATGAAATTTGATCTTCTTCCTCATCTGTATGTTTTAAGGCAGATGGTAATAAGAATTTTTACCGTATATTTATTGGTTTTTTTTTGCTGTTATTATTTCAAACAGAGTATTATAGAATATATTACATATCCTTTATGTGCCTTGTTAAATGACAATGTAATTATATACACTAACCTTACTGAAGCATTCCTCGTATATATTAAAGTGCCAGCATTAACAGGAGTAATAATCTCTATGCCATATATAGCGTATCAGATATTTCTTTTTGCAAGAAGTGGGCTTACTAGTAAGGAGAGGGCTATTTTTAGAATTATTTGTTTCTTTATTCCTATTCTGTCCTGGCTTGGTGCTATATTCGTGATATATATTATTATGCCATGCGCATGGAGCTTTTTTCTAAGCTATCAAGGTGAAATTAATAAAATCAATTTTGTTTTTCGGGCTAAAATCGGTGAATATGTAAGCCTTACAATATCTTTAATATTCGCTTTTATCATAGCTTTTCAGGTTCCTATAGTAACTTTGCTAGCGCATATATTCAAGATATGTAGTATTTCTGACTTAAGAAGATATAGGCGCTATGTAATTTTGGTTAGTTTTATAGTAGCGGCAGTTATAACACCACCAGATATATTAAGTCAGATATTTTTAGCGTTAACTATGATATTATTATATGAACTTGGTATTTTAATGGTAAAGCTATGCAAGACAAAATAGTGAAGCAATATTGTGATTATCTTTCTATAAGCTATGTTCTTCAGGAACCGAAATCAAATGCTAATATTGAAATGAATGCTCAAGACACTCTTGAAAGGCTAAAGGAGGATGTAGAAAATTTTCAATATTGTGATTTGAAGCAAATAGCTAAAAATACTGTATTCGCTGATGGGAGTGCAAATGCTGATTTAATGTTAGTAGGTGAGGCCCCTGGCGCAAATGAAGATGAACAGGGGATTCCCTTTTGTGGGCAAAGTGGTAAATTGCTTGATAATATGTTTGCTGCTATAGGAAGGCAAAGAGAGAGAAATATGTATATTACTAATACAGTTTTTTGGCGCCCCCCTGGCAATAGAAACCCTACAGAAGAGGAGGTGAAAGCTTGCTTACCATTTTTACATAGACATATTGCTATTATTGATCCTAAGTTAATAGTTGCTGTTGGTAGCGTTGCGGCTAAAACTTTGCTTGGAATTAATATTTCAATATCATCTGCAAAGCAAAATTTACATAAATATAAAAGTGATATTTTAAAGAAAGATATTCCTGTGAAGATAATCTTTCATCCTGCTTATTTACTAAGGCAGAGTAAGAAGAAAAAAGAATCTTGGATGGATATGTTGGAGATTAAAAATTTGCTATAGATTGCAAAATTGAGTAATCTGATATTTATCTATTAATTTTTTTACAGAATCTGAATTGCCGGTATAGATAATATCTTTATAGCCAAGCTCAACTGCTTGATATATATATGCTGAGTTATCATCTATATTTAAAATTGTTTTTTTAATATTGCTATGTTGTGTTTTGAGCTTTTTAAAAATTATATCAATTAGGTTGATGCCAAGATATTTAATACTTCCCTTTGAATTAGATATATAGATATTTGCATTTATCTTGTTTAGCTTTTCTTCTGCATCTTGCAAAGAGTTGATGTAAATTATTTCCATGCTAGCTCACCATGCATCCATGCTCTTGCTTTATCGGCCAAATGTGGTAATACTGAAGCTTCTATTTCTTTGTAATACCGGTCTATATAGCTTATTTCTTCTGAAGATAACATAGATATTTCAATTAAGTTTTTGGAAAATGGCAGCATTGTTAAATTCTGAAATTCTAAAAAACCTTTATGTTTTGATTGCCTTATATATAGTAAATTTTCTATTCTCATCCCATATTCTCCTTCTTTATAATAGCCAGGTTCATTAGAAAGTATCATGCCTTCTTGCAAAATGATAGTGTTGATGGGGTTGATAGATTGTGGCCCTTCATGGACATTTAAACAATTGCCTACGCCATGCCCTGTTCCATGGTAATACATCATGCCATGTTTTGCTAAAAACTGTTTTGCTAAAAAGTCTAAATTTGCACCTGATGTTCCTTCTGGGAATATAGAATTTGCAATTGATATATGCCCTTTTAGCACTAAAGTGTAAGAATTCTTTTGTTCTTTTGTTGCGGAGAAGGCAATATTCCTGGTTACATCTGTTGTTCCACCTATATAATGGCCGCCAGAGTCTATAAGCAATATTCCATCTGAGATGTTTATAGTTTTCGCATTTTTTTTCATGGGGCGATAATGCACTATTGCTCCATTTTCTTTATATCCAACTATAGCAGGAAAACTCTCTGATAAATATTTTTTCCCTCTAGCTTTTCTACTAGCAATAATTTTCTCAGATATATCAAATTCTGTTATCTTTTCAGCAGAGATATGAATATCACTAAAAACATTAGACAAAGATATGGCATCTTGGATATGAATATCCTTGAATTCCTCTATCTCATCCTTAGTTTTTATGGCTTTATGTAGTTCT